>JAFOXS010000126.1 GCA_017391665.1 Alistipes sp.
GCACCATCATATATATGCTTCGTGTCTTAAAGCGAGTGCAAATATAGACGTTTTTTTTTATTCGTGCAAACATTTTTGAAAAAAATTATATAATTTTATATTCGAATAAACAGCAAGAAAACGTAACATGCTCAAATACATTACAAATGCCCAAATACTAACCCCGCACGGCTGGGTAGAGAATGGCACTATATCCTTTTGCGATGGGCGTATAACATCAATAAAGGAGGGTGGCATAGCCCTTAGTGACAAGAACGTAACAGATGCACAAGGAGCCTATATCATCCCTGGCGCTATTGACCTGCATGTGCATGGCGGAGGTGGGCATGATTTTATGGAGTGCAACGAGGAGGCATTTCGCATAGCTGCAAAAACACATCTGAGGCATGGTACAACGGCTATATACCCGACACTTGGAGCTGCGTCGCACGAGGGTATGATGCAAGCCATTGAGATCACAGAGCGTCTTATGGCCGAGCCCAGCAGCACAATCATGGGTCTGCATTTCGAAGGGCCATACCTCAATCCGAAAATGGCTGGAGGTCAGATTCCCGAATATATTTGCAATCCCGCGGCTGAACAATACACCGAGATGCTGAACCGTACCAATTGCATCAAACGCTGGGATGCTGCGCCCGAACTTGAGGGCAGCATGGAGTTTGCGCAATACGCTGCATCAAAAGGCGTCATGGTGGCCATAGCACACACTACGGCCGATTATAATACTCTTCAAGAGGCCTACAATGCAGGATTTACCCATGTAACACATTTTTACAATGCAATGACCAGTGTGCATAAGAGGCGTGAATTCAAGTACGAAGGAACAATCGAGGGCGTATATCTAATCGACGAGATGAGTGTTGAGTTAATTGCCGATGGCATACATGTTCCGCCCGCCATTATGCGGCTTGTACATAAGATAAAGGGGGCTGAGCGCATATGCCTGGTTACGGATGCCATGGCATGCACGGGCGGCGATACGGATAAGGTCTTCGATGAGCGTGTAATCATCGAGGATGGAGTATGCAAACTTGCAGACCGTTCGGCTTTGGCCGGTAGCATTGCAACAATGGATCGTCTGATCCGCACAATGGTTCAGAAAGCTGAAATACCCCTGGCCGAGGCTGTACGCATGACCTCGGAGACTCCCGCACGCATAATGGGTATATACGACAGGAAAGGCTCGCTCGCAGTTGGTAAAGATGCCGATATCGTGATGATGGACGATTCGCTCACTATACGAGGCGTGTGGTCGATGGGACAACAAGTAGAGTTATAACAAAAAAAAAGGTCGCCCGATGCAGGCGACCTTTTTTGTTACAAAGAATATATTACTTCTCGCAGTTGCAGTTGCAAGAGAGTACTTTCCATACACCAGCCGAGAGGGCTGCACCAACAAAAGGCGCTACGATGAAGATCCACAAATCGGCAAGAGCCTGACCACCAGCCAATACTGCGGGACCGATAGAGCGTGCGGGGTTCACTGATGTACCTGTATAGTGGATACATACCAAGTGAACGAGCACCAATGTAAGACCAATAGCCAGACCGGCGAGGTTCCCAGCACCCTTCTCTGCATCGGTAGAACCCAATACCACCAAAACAAAGATAAATGTAAATACAACCTCGGCAGCCACAGCACCACCTACGCAAATACCGCTCTGTACTGTATTAGCGCCCAAACCTGACTCGGGAGCCAACGCCATCAGGATGCCGGCACCGATGAAAGCACCAATCACCTGGAAAAGCATGTACATGGCAGCATCCTTACCGCTCATGCGCTTCGAGAGCCATACGCCCAACGTAATAGCAGGGTTGATATGGCAACCAGAAATGCCACCAATGGTGTAGACCATACCCACAACAGCCAGACCAAATGCCAGTGCAGTACCAACCACTGATGCTGTATCAACGCCACAACTCAAACTTACAGCTGTACCACAGCCCATCAAAACCAGAACCATAGTTCCGATCATCTCTGCTAAATACTTTTTCATAGTTTTTATAGGTTAGAAGATTTCCTAATCAAAGTTAACATATATTTTGTTATTCAACAATATTTTAGTCTATTTTTCAACTATTCACTAGATGTTGGGTCAAAACGATAGTAAAGTTGAGGTTTATTTGGATAAAAGAAATAAAAGATTTATTTTTGCGTCGCAAAAGTCCGTTATGGACCGCTGGCGATGGTTCCGTAGCTCAGTTGGATAGAGCAACAGCCTTCTAAGCTGTGGGTCGTGGGTTCGAATCCCGCCGGAATCACAAACGAAAAAGGAGTGCTAAGCACTCCTTTTTTTATTTGTTATCTGCAATTAGAACAGAGCAATAATCTGTTGTATCAGGTCGCGGGCGATGTAGTAGGTTATCATCGTTGCAACGATGATCTTTACACCCGTGCCTACGATGAACGAAATAAAAGAGCCGAAGCCGACCTTTATGGCCTCATCCAGAGTGCGCTTCTGGTTGAGCATCTCTCCCAATACAGCGCCGATGAAGGGGCCAGCGATGATGCCTATCGGTCCCATAAACATGCCGGCAAATACGCCTACGGTGGCTCCCGTCATGCCTGCCTTGGATGCACCGAACATCTTGCTGAAATATGCTGGCAGGATATAGTCCATGATGCAAACAATTATGGTGATTGCGCCCCAAAGCCATAGCATCGATGTGGTGATGGTAGTCTCGGGTACGAAATATGCGCAGATCAATCCTACGTACGACAATGCCACGCCGGGCAGAATCGGAAGAACGGAGCCGATGATGCCGATGACGCCACACAGAAGGGCTATTATGGTCAATAGTGTATCCATACATATATAAGGCTGACACTCGATGTGCCAGCCATAGATTTGTTACACACTGCGAGCCTTAATTATTTTACCAGATGGTTCGTTGCAGAGTCGGGGAAGATTACCGAGGGCTTAAATGTTTTAGCCTCCTCGAAATCCATCAAGGCATATGATACGATGATTACCAGATCATCCACGGCCACCTTGCGTGCTGCCGCACCATTGAGGCAGATGGCACCGCTGCCACGCTCGCCCTTGATGATGTATGTCTCCAGACGCTCGCCATTGTTGATGTCGAGAACCTGCACCTTTTCGCCCTCAATCATATTTGCGGCGTCCATCAAATCCTCGTCGATGGTGATGCTGCCTACATAGTTAAGATTGGCTTGCGTAACTCTTACGCGGTGAATCTTCGATTTTAATACTTCGATCATCATCTCGTTATTTGATTTTAATGTTGTCAATTAGTCTGATCTCGCCGGCCTGCACCGCAATGCAACCCTGAATGCGCGGGCTCTCGTCCCATGAGGTAACCTGCTGCAGTGAGGTGGCATCCACAGCCTGGAAGTAAATCACCTTCAGAAGGCCATCGGCCTCCACCTGTTCAACAACCCACTTTGTGAGTTCTGCAGGAGTGAGCTCCTTGCTCTTTGCCGCACACTGCGAGATAACCTCGTAAATATGGGGTGCTGCTGC
>JAFOXS010000122.1 GCA_017391665.1 Alistipes sp.
AAATGGCTGTATGCGGGCAACAGCCGAGCTGGCCCGTTGGATTATCTTCTTCTGGATAACAGATAGTGGCGAAAAGTTTTCCATAGTTCAGTTTTTTCAGACTATGGAAACAATAAACGCGCCGAAAAAAAGAGACTGCAAATATTCTCTGCAGTCTCCTTCGTTCTATAATAGTTTCTTTACAAGCGAAAACATCTTGTAGGGCATATACCTGAATGGCAGATCGAGCCACGTAGGTGTAACCACCACTGCACGATAGTGTGAGAAGGCATCGTAGCTGAGCTTGCCATGGTAGGCGCCCATGCCCGAGTTGCCTACGCCACCAAAGGGCAGACCCTCGTTGGCAATATGCATGATCGTGTCGTTGATGCAGGCTCCGCCCGATGATGTGCGGCGCAGCATCTTCCATCCCTTCTCCTCCTTGCCGAAGTAGTAGAATGCCAGTGGCTTCTCTCGCTCGGTAATAAAACGTACGATCTCCTCACGCTCATCGAAGGTAATCATCGGTAATACGGGACCGAAGATCTCCTCCTGCATGACGGGTGCCGAGGGGCTTACCTCAGATAGCAGGGTGGGGGCGATGTATCGCTCCTCTCTGATATGCTCGCCACCAGCCACTACACGGCCATCCTTCAGATATGACGCGACACGCTCCCATGCGCGGTCGTTGACAAGACGCACATAGTGCTCACTTGAGCGTGGATCCTTACCATGCAGACGCTCTACAGCCAGTTTGAACTCCTCGATAAATTGCTCCTGCAACGAGTGATGAATCAGCAGATAGTCGGGTGCGATGCATGTCTGACCAGCATTTAAGGTCTTGCCCCATGCAATACGTTGTGCTGCAATCTTTACGTTGGCGCCTTTATCCACAATACATGGGCTCTTGCCTCCCAGCTCCAGCACAACGGGTGTGAGGTGCTTTGCCGCAGCCTGCATGACGATGCGACCAAGCGAGGGGCTTCCCGTAAAGAATATGATGTCGTAACGCTGCTCAAGCAGAGATGTGTTCACATCCCTGTTTCCCTGCACTACGGCTATGTACTTCTCGTCGAATGTCGCCGTAATCATCTGCTCGATGACACGCGCCACGTTGGGCGTGTAGGGCGAGGGCTTCAGCACTGCTGTGCATCCGGCCGATATGGCTCCCACTAAGGGGTTGAGCAGCAGCTGCACGGGGTAGTTCCATGGCGAGATGATGAGAGCCGTGCCGAGTGGCTCGCTAACTACGCGTGAGCGTGAGGGCATCATCTTCAGCGGAGTGGAGCGTCGCTCGGGACGCATCCATCGCTTGAGGTGACGCAGATGATTGCGGATCTCACCCTCGACAATACTCAGCTCGGTGAGCGTAGCCTCCTGCTCTGACTTATGTAGATCCTGCCACAAAGCATCAAAGAGAGGGCGTGCCCACTGCTTCATGGCGCGCTGCAGGCGCTGCAACTGCTCGCGGCGAAAATCATACTTGCGACTCTTGCCCGTAAGGAAAAACTCCCGCTGTGCCCTGACAATGGCCTCTATGCGCTGTGTAGATGTATTTTCTATCTTCATGGTTATTTCGTTTTTAAGGTAATAAGCGTTATTTCGGGTGTGGCACCGAAGCGGGCATTTACAGCGGTCTGCCCCAGACCCGTATTGACATAGAGATACTGCTCGCCCTGGTTGTATAGACCTCGGTACTCATCATACATGAGCGAAGATGGCGACCAGCCCAGCAACGAGATCTGCATGGCATGAGTGTGGCCCGATAAAGTAAGATCCACATCACTCTTGCCCACAACCTCTGCACGCCAGTGCGAGGGATCGTGGCTGAGCAGGATCTTGTATGCTCCGTCAGCACCGATACGAGCCTGCTGAAAGTTGCCGTATGTGCGGAATGAACGGTTGCCAGAGATATTTTCAACACCAATAACCGATAGCTTATCCTCGCCACGAACAATAGAGTGGTTCTCGTTCAG
>JAFOXS010000192.1 GCA_017391665.1 Alistipes sp.
ACCTCGCCAGCATATACAAGCGTATCGTTCTCAAATACATCCACGCCCTTGAGCCAGAAATCCTCCAGCGTCACGGATGCGTGCGGGAAGTTGCGCAGCAGGCTGACGTCCAGACTGCCGAAGTCAAACTGAGCATTCAGCAATTTGTTACCCTCGCTCTTGACTATGCCCTCAATCTTACCCTTGAAGGCGAAGGGCAGAACAAGCAAAAGCACAAGGAGAGCCGCCACCACGGCACCCATTGTTTTCAATATCTTTTTCATACGCTTAAAATTTTGTCTTCTCTACAAATTTACCACTCCACCGCCAGCATAGCAACACTCTGCGGCTCTAATTTTCTCTCATTTATCCTTTTTTTCGGCACGTTTGACCACACCCTTCTTCGAGCGGCCATCGACATAGATATAGAGCGGCTCGTCGAACTCCACAACACGCAGATAGTCACCCTCAAACCATGCGGGCATCTGATCCAGCTGCTCCACATCGAGCGACCCGTCGCCGTGCGTGGGATCGAGTGAGAGATAACCTACGCCGAGCGAAGTGACATTCTGGAAGAAGTGAGTACCCTGACTCGCCTCGACATTGAAGTTGGGCAGTGCCGACTCCACGATAACCCTCGCCTGCGAGATGTGCGCCCACTTAACCGGCACACCAAGGTTGGGATCGGACGAACCCCAGCGACCCGTGCCGATGAGGACATACTCCTGACCCTGGTCGCGCATACGGTTGTTGATCTGCATCAGCTCGTCGGCAATCTGCTGCGTGTAGAGCGTAGAGAACTTATCGAAGCGCATATATACGATGCGGCGAATATCGCGCATCAGTCCAATGCCCAGCGCATTTTCGGAATAGACCACCGCACCCGAGGTATCGACCTGCGACCAGTCGAGTTTGGCGCTCTCCTCGTTGCGGATGATGGGACGAATCTGCAACAGATTGAAAATCTGCATCTCACCTGCCGGCACATCCATATTTACTGCAAACTCGATCTCCACGGGGCAGCGCATCTCCTCCTCGCCCATACGCAGCATATCGCGTATGATGTCCGAGAGAGGGAACGAGCCATATTTCAAAATGCGGTTGAACGTAATGACGCGGAAGTAACGCGACAGCGTGGGGCTCTCGCTGATGCGACTGTTCTGATAGTCGTAGTACGAGCAGGCATACTTGGCATTGCGGTAGTCGTTCATGCGCGATACGGGTATGCGCTCGATGTTCACCGCATCGTCGGTCGATGAGCGGAAATGGTCGGGGTTAAGGCTCAAAGCCATCACCTCGGTCTGCGCATCCTGAATGGTGAGTTCGAGCGTCGAGGTCTGCAACGCCTTGTCGGGATAGGCGGGCGAGAAGCGCAGGCTCTTGCCACCATCCACTACGGCCTTACCCAGACCCATGACGATGTTGCAGACGCCATCCTCAGCCTTCTCATAACCTATCGGGTAGAGGTTCTGCGAGCGTGCCACACCCGAGAGCGTTGGGAAGAAATATCCGTTCTGCTCCGTACCGCACACCTCCTGAATAAGTACGGCCATCTTCTCCTCCGACAACAGGTTCTGCGACGACTGGATGTAGGCCTTCGACGAGGCGAAATATACCGACGCATAGACACTCTTGATGGCTCGCACCAGCATACGCAGCATCTGGTCGTCATCCTCACATCGGGGGATCATATATGTTGAGTAGATACCTGCAAATGGCTGATAGTGCGAATCTTCCAATTTCGACGATGAGCGAATAGCCAGCGGTTTGGAGCAGGTCTCAACAAAGACTTTAAGTTTTCGATACAACTCCGAGGGCAACACCGAGTTAAGGAACTCCGAGAGGATATCATCGTCGGCCAGATCGCGCGAGATGATATACTTCAGACCATTGATTCGCATAAACTCATCGAAGTAGTCCGTTGCCACCACCAGCGAGCGGGGAATCATTATTCGCACGCCGTTATACTTGTAGTAGTGGTTATACTTTGCCAGCATCGAGTTCATGAATGCCAGACCTCGTGCCTTACCGCCAATCGAACCTTCACCCAGACGGGCAAAACCGATGGCGTCGCTATATGTCTCCTCGTCAAACTGCGCCACAAGACCCTGACCAAGCATCGTACGGTAATCCTTGAACATCGACACCAGCGCGGCGCGGTGCTCGGCCGTAGATGAGAAGTGGCTACTGTTGATATTACGCAACACCTTGGCCAGCGGGAAAAGACCACGGGCATACAACCACTTCGACAGGTGCATCTGCGAGAGGTGATACTCCAGCACATCGTCCGACACCGTGGCGATTAACGACTGCATCTGCATCAGGTCGCGGGCACGACCCACCACCTCGCCCGTAGCCAGGTCGCGGAAGATGAACTCGCCAAAACCAAACTCACGCAACACCACATCCTGCAACTCCTGCAGCAGCGTCTTCGACGACTTAGCAATAAAGCCTACACCCATCTCAGCGGCCACTTCGGCATAGTTGACCTGCGACGACTGCAGGATGACGGGCATCCACGGAGTCTCGGCCTTGATCATGCGGCTGATCTCCACACCAGCGTCGCTCTTCTCGTTCTCCGATGCATCGCCACGGTGCAGCACCAGTCCCACATCCGAAATCACACCCAGCAGATTCTTCTTATAGCGCGCATAGGTCTCCAATGCCTCCTCGTAACTGGTTGCAAGAAGCACCTTGGGTCGGGCACGCTTACGGCTGATCTGCTGCTGCTCGTTGTAGGCATCCTTCAGGAACTCGCTATTCTGCACAAGGATAATCTTGTAAAGCTCAGGCAGATAGGTCGAGTAGAAACGAATCGAGTCCTCCACCAGCAGGATAGCCTGCACGCCACCTTCCAGGATGTCGCTCTCGGCATTGAGCTTATCCTCCATCAGCTTGATGATCGAGATCAGCAGGTCAGTATTACCGTGCCAGCAGAAGATATTGTCGATGGCGTCACACTGCTGCTCGTCAATCTGACGATAGATCTCCTTCGAGAACGATGTAAGCAACACCACAGGCAGGTCCGAGTGCAACTTTTTCACCTCACGGGCGAAGTCGAATACGTTGGGCTCGCCCACGTTGTACATCGTAAGCACAAAGTCGAAGTCGTCACGCACCGATAGCAGCGCCAGCGCATCGCTCGTTGACTCCACGCGTGTGAGCGAGGGGGGATTACTCAGGTTGAGCTCCATATACTCGCGGTTGATCTGCGACTCAATGTGACCATCCTCCTCGAGGATATAACCGTCGTATGTGCAACATACGAGCAGAATCTTATGTATGCGGTGCTGCATGAACGAATGCTGCTCCTGATTCTCAATTGTAAGATATGCGTGATCGGGCATGATAAAAACATTTTTTCCTTATTACAAAGATATGCAGAATTTAGCAAATTAAAGAGTAAATAGTTAATTTTGCGCAACAAAACAACACTACAATGAAGGTAAACATTTCAGAGCGCGCAGAGCGTGCTCGTCAATACTTTCTCGAGGGCTACAACTGTGCCCAGGCGGTATTTCTCACATATCAGGATTTCACTCCGCTCGACCACACAACCGTAGCCACCATAGCCGCACCGTTTGGCGGAGGTATGGGACGTCTGCGCGAGGTGTGCGGCACGGTGAGCGGCATGCTGATGGTCGCATCGTATCTGAAGCCCAACTCGGAGCCTAACGACACCCCAAATAAGAAGGCGTGCTACTCGCTGGTGCAGTCATTGGCCGAAGAGTTCCGCCGCGAGAATGGCTCTATTGTATGCCGCGAGCTGCTGGGACTTACCGTACAGAAGGAGGATCCTACCCCATCGCCCCGCACCGAGGAGTACTACCACCGCCGTCCCTGTGCCGAGTATGTTGCCATCGCCGCCCGCATCGTCGGCGAGAAGATAAATGCAATGGAGGAGGAAAAAGAATAAGTGTAATAAGTGTTATAAGTGCAATACCCTTGCCTATCACACCTATACCCACCTCAAAAAA
>JAFOXS010000250.1 GCA_017391665.1 Alistipes sp.
ATTTTTTGGATGTTGTTTGTGGGGTGACTTTGGCGCATAGATTTTTGGGTAATGCACACTACGTTGTAGTATGCTCCGCGCCCTCAATCTGCGACCAGCCTTAATCCCCTCCATTAGCATTTTTGAGTTGTTTATGGGAGTGATATGCACTAAACATATCGTGTAAACCCGTTATACATTAACGCGCACAGAAATGAGATATTACGACGAAAAGGACGACCGCCCCAAACTCTATGGAGGTGTTGCCGCAGCGCTTTACGCTATTGTGGTTGCGGCTCTGTTGCTCCTTATATATATACCTATCACTGTCGTTGAGGTGCCTGAGATGATGGTTATCGAGATCGAGGAGATCGAGGAGGAGCCTCCACGTCCGAGGCCTGTCATCAGTACCGAGGCGCCGCGACATGAGCGCATATCCACCACGGTGCAGAACTCGCAGCAGGTGTCGGGAACGGATCAGCAGACGCAGACCATCAATCGCCGTGCCATGTTCCAGAGCAATTCGGATGGCGTCGATGAGCCCGAGGATCTGGGTAACCCCTATGCCGAGCAGGGAGAAGAGAACCTTGCGCAGGGCACTGGTGGCGGCCTGAATCCCGTGGGTAACGACCAGCTGGACGAGGGACTGCGTGGCCGTGGTTTGGTGGGCAATCTGCCCGTGCCCTCGTATCCGGGTAATGCGAGTGGTAAGGTTGTCATACGTGTGACTGTCGATCAGCATGGTCACGTCACGTCGGCTGCCTACGAGCCCAAGGGCTCCACATCGTCCGATGCTGCACTTATTGCGGCTGCCATCGAGGCCGCCAAGCGTGCCCGTTTTACCGAGAGTCGCAGTTTTGCGCAGGGTGGTACGATAACCTATAACTTTAGATTGAACTAATTATGCGTAGAGTTTTACTTACACTTCTTCTCCTGATTACCTGTTGTGGCCTATGGGCGCAGCAGCGTGGACCTCGCATGAGTTTCGATACCTCGACACATAACTTCGGTGATGTGAAGCGTCAGGGTGGTGACCTTATCAAGGAGTTTCGTTTTACCAACGATGGCGATGCACCGCTGGTGATCAAGAAGATTACCAAGTCGTGCTCGTGCATGACCATCACCTACTCGCGCAAACCTGTGATGCCTGGTAAGTCGGCCGTCATCAAGATCAAGTATGAACCCCATAAGGCTGAGTCGGGAATCTTCCACAGGGCCGTGCAGATCTACTCCAATGAGCCAACGTCGAAACTCAGGTTGATTACCATTCAGGGTAATTCGATCGACGAGACCAAGTAAGGGAATAAATATTATACTTTATGAGTCATAAACACCTTTCCATCGCGGGAGGGTGTTTTTTTTGTTTGTTGTTATTTGCTTTACTGCGAGAATTTAAACTATTTATTAATCCACTTTTTGTGGAAAAAGTGGAGCAAAACCACCGCAACCGACGCTGCAAGTGAGAGCAGAGGGTGCTTGCACACTTTGCCGAACTGCGAGGAGGAAAACAAAAGTTAAGGCGAAATTTGTGGGGTCGCCGCTTGTAGTCGGTAAAACGGATGCAGTCGCACTTTTACTACGTGAAAAGGTCTCCGTTTCTTCACCCTCCGCCTGCGCGTCGCCCTTTATCCCCAAACTTTCGCAGTGCGGGATAGGCTGACGCTGGCGGTAGTAATTCTATTGTATAGCAACAAAAAAAGTCCCACCCTATGAAAAGGTGAGACTTTTTTCTTTTTTTCTGTATTGCGATTACTTTGTAGCGCTCTCCAGACGCTTCATCATAGCAAACATGAATGCTGCTGAGATGAGGCACAGTACGATAAATACTGACCATACGATCCACAAGGGAAGACCGCCCCACAACAGACCACCAACAGCTACGAGCATGTTACCGATAGCAGTAGCTACGAACCAGCCACCCATCATCATACCCTTGAGCTTGGGAGGAGCAACCTTCGATACGAACGAGATACCCATGGGTGAGAGCAAGAGCTCTGCGAAGGTCAATACCAGGTAGGTTGAGATCAACCAGTTAGCCGATACGAATGTGCCGTTGGCGCCAGCTGCTGCCTGCTCATCGGGAGTAAGCAAACCGAATGAACCAAATGCCATCACTGCGAAGCCCAGACCTGCGATCAACATACCGTAAGCGATCTTGCGGGGTGCTGAGGGCTCCTTGCCCTTCTTTGCCAATGAACCGAAGATAGCCATTGATACGGGAGTAAGAGCAACCACATAGAAGGGGTTGAAGTGCTGGAAGATAGGTGCGCTTACGTCAACTGAACCACTTACGTTGAGAGCCTTCCAAACAAGGAATGCAACGGCAGCCAGAACTACAGCCCATGATGCCAGCTTACCATTCTTTGACTCGCTCTGGAATGCAGAGAAAGCAGCATAAACGGCAATGATAACAACAACGAGGTTCCATACGTTGAATGCCATGCTCTGTACGCCCTCAGAGGTCTTTGCAGTGAACTCGTCAGCGAAGTAAGTAAGAGCCAGACCGTTCTGGTGGAATGCCATCCAGAAGAAGATTACAACGGCAAATACCAGACACAGAGCCAC
>JAFOXS010000282.1 GCA_017391665.1 Alistipes sp.
ACGCTCATCCTCGTGCATCGACGAGTTGAAAATGCGTGCCAGCGTATGTTTGGTTATATCGTCTTTGGTGGGGCCTAAGCCTCCTGTGATAATTACCACTTGTGAAGAGAGCAGGACGCGCTGTAGCGTCTGCTCAATCTGATTGGCCTCATCGCCGATCGAAAGCTTCTCCTCGACGGTGATACCCGCCGTGTTGAGGTGCTTGGAGATACTTGCTGAGTTGGTATCGACAATCTGGCCGATGAGAATCTCATCGCCGATGGTTATGATGGTTGCTTTGATCATCCTTTATTGGTTTGTTTGGCGTTGTTGTGCCTTGCGCAGACGCTCATTCAGTCCCATGCGCATGTTGAGAATAGATTTGCCTCCGCCGTAAATATACTCTGTTGTTACCTGTACCAGTGTGGCGCCGGCCTCAATCATGGCCATGGCGTCGTCAGCCGTGCAGATGCCTCCACAACCGATGATGGGGTAGGTGCCTTTGGCTCGCTCATGCACTCGGCGTACAACCTCCAGTGCGCGTTCGCGCAGGGGAGCACCCGTTAATGCTCCGGCCTTGCGACCGAGCGAGTGAATAATCTGCGTAGACTCCTCCAGCCCATATCGGCCCGTTGTGCCAGCACATGCCACCATGCCGTCGAGCGGGGTGTCGATCATGATGTCGGTCATAAGGTCGATCTGCTCGTCACTCAGATCGGGCGATATCTTCAGCAGGATGGGGCGATACTGGTTTTGTCCTCGGCGGAACTCGAACAGGGGTTGCAGAATGGCCATGATCTCCTCACGCGAGGTGGGGACATATGCTCGCTCGGATGAGTTACGGCAGATGTTTACCGTGAAGTAATCGGCATACTGATAGAGCGGGCGGAACAGACGCAGATACTCCTGCGGTGCATCCTCCGGCGCCGTGGCATCGTTTTTGGCGATGTTGCAGCCGACGATTATGTTGTGGTTGTGGCTCTTGATATTTTCGATTACGCGCTCTACGCCCTGACTCTCGGTCTGTCCGCAGTAGAGCAGTGCGCGGTTCTTTGGGAGCTTGTGCAGTGCGGGCGATGGGCCGCCACGCTGTGGCTTGGGTGTGATGGTTCCTATCTCCATAAAGCCGAAGCCTGTGGCCTCCATGACGTTTATGTGTTCGCCATTGCGGTCGTATCCTGCACCCAGACCTATGCGCGAAGGAAACTTCATACCAAAGACCTCCGCACCGAGATAGTCAGTCTGCAGGGCATAGCGTTTGCGTCGAAGTGCCAGAAAGAGTGGCATACGGGCGAGCATGGCTGTTCGCCAGCGAGACAAAAGCAGGGCGAAGTCATCGCTGAGAAGATAGCGTATGGGTGTAAAAATACTCTTCATTGTGTCCCCTTACCTCTTTAGAGGTACATATTCGTACAAATATACGAATAAAATCTAATAAAACAGTGCTATTGTTTTAGAAATACTCCTGTCGGTAGTTGTAGTTGTTGCGTAATGACTCAAAATCGGCGCTATGCAGTCGCATATGCTTGCTCTGAGCCATGAGATCGCAGTAGCGGGCAATCGTCTGGCACATATCCTGCCACTCTATAGCTCGGCGCTCGACGGGTTGCACCTGTCGAGGGTACCAATCAGTCAAAGGCAGAGCAAATCGCTTGGCTATGGCACGCACAACAATCGATGAGGCGTTGGCCTTGCCCTGTGCCGAGTAGCCAGCAATGTGAGGCGTTGCAACGAAGGCTTTAGCCAGTAGTGCCTGATTGATGTTGGGCTCATTCTCCCATACGTCCAGACACAGGCGCTGTGGCGCGGCGAGCAGAGCCTCGGTCGATGCCACCTCACCACGCGAGGCATTGATGATGGTAGCATGGCGGGGGATCAGGCCGACGATTCTCTCATCGAGCAGATGAAAGGTTGTGCTGTCGAGCGGCGTGTGAAATGTGATTATGTCTGCCTGTGCTGCCACCTCCTCCAGCTTGAGGAAGTCGCCACCCTCGCGCTCGTGGCGCGGTGGGTCGCAGCGCAGAACACTGAAACCCCACTCACGGGCATACTGCTCAACCAGACGTCCCACATTTCCGACACCTACGATACCCAGTGTGCGCTCCTGTGGTTGCCAGCCCTCCTCTTTGGCGAGCATGGCGAGTGTCGATGCTACCCACTGCAGTACGCCTGCGGCGTTGCAGCCTGCGGCGGTAACCACCTCGATGCCGTGTGAGGCGCAATATTGCAGGTCGATGTGGTCAAAACCGATGGTAGCTGTGGCAATCATCCTAACGCTGGAACCATCCAGCAGTGCCTCGTTGCAGCGTGTGCGGGTTCGTATGACAAGGCAGTCGGCATCGTGCACATCGCGTGCCGTAAAGGCGTTGCCGTCGAGGTACACGACCTCGGCGTAAGGCTCAAATATGCCTTGAATATAGGGAATTGCACGATCAATTATAACCTTCATATGCTTTATGTGTTGTTTTTCTCAGGCAAATATATGGAAAAAATGAAATTTTCGTATCTTTGCATGATTAAATCGGAGGATAATCTGATTTTTAAAGCATTATAATATGAGAAAACACTCTTCGATAATGTGCCTTATGCTTGTGGCGGTGCTCTTCGTGGCGTCGTGCGGCGGTCGTGGTGGTTCGGTTAATTTGACCGATAGTCGTGACTCATTGTCATACGTTGTGGGTATGAATATTGCCTACAACATTATGCAGATGGACTCGACCATCAATGCCGATGCTGTCATCACGGCAATCGACGAGACACTGCGTGGCCGTGAGCGTTTCTCGCTGGAGGAGGGTAAGACTTACCTGCTCAGTTACATCAATTACGATGTGTATGAGCGTGTGCGCGGCTATGAGGAGCAGTATCTTAACGATCTGGCGGCGTCGGATGGCGATGTGGTTCGCACACCGAAGGGCCTTACGTATAAGGTTGCAACACTTGGCGACATGAATCAGACGGTCACTACCGAGCGCGATACCATCGCCTTTACATATCGTGCCACCAACCTTGCGGGCGAGGAGGTCGATCCCGCATCAGAGCGTGCCGATACGTTGCGTACACGCGTAGATCAGCTGGTGCCGGGATTGCGTGATGGCGTCAGACTGGTGGGTCAGGGCGGTAGCCTCACACTCTGGTTGCCCTCATCAATGGCTTATGGCTCGGCAGGCGATAGCGAGAAGGGTATCAAATCCAACGAGATGCTGCGCTATGATGTGCAGATCGTTGAGGTTAAACACAGAAGATAAAAACACGAAATAAACAAAAGAAAAGAAGATGAAAAAGATGATTTACACAGCGGCCGTATTGATGTGTGCGGTCGTGATGGCTGCCTGCGGTGGCCAGAGCAATGTTACCTTTGTGAAGGGTAATAAGTCGCAGATGGACTCGCTCTCATATGCTTTTGGTGTCAATATCGGTAGCGGTATCATATATGATATGCCCGAGTTGAAGCTGGATTGGACCTTGATGAACGATGCAATGGAGAAGCAGCTCCTCGAGGAGATTGTTGCCGAGGATCCCCAGCAGGAGGAGGCTCGCACCAAGCTTGAGGCTTTCTTCAGCGGTCCCCGTATCGAGCGTATGAACGCCAAGGCAGCGGAGCTCATGGCTGCAGACTCTACACGTCAGCTCGTTCGTGAGGATTTCGTCGATTTCGATGTATTCCAGGGCGATGAGGCACAGCGTAAGGAGATCTCTGAGGCCTATGGTACCTATATGGGTGTCAATATCCGCAGCTCACGTCTTCCCTTGCAGACCTATTGGTTGAAGAAGGGTATCGAGGAGTATGCTGCAGGTGAGGCTACAATCGACGAGGGTTTGGCGCAGGCTATCATTCAGGACTACTATATTACGAAGTTGCCTTTGCAGAATGCTGCTGAGTCGGAGGCATGGCTCGCAGAGGTAGAGAAGCAGAAGGGCGTAAAGAAGACCGAGAGCGGTCTGTTGTATCGTATCGACCGCGAGGGTGATGCAGCGGTGAAGCCCACTGCCGAGGATACCGTAAAGGTAGATTATGAGGGTAAGCTTAAGGATGGTTTTGTCTTTGACTCATCGTATGAGCGTGGTGAGTCTATCGAGTTCCCCTTGAACGGTGTTATCAAGGGTTGGACCGAGGGCTTGCAACTCGTAGGTAAGGGTGGCCAGATCACTCTGTGGATCCCCTCAGATTTGGGTTATGGCGTAACAGGCAGCGGTCCTATCGGTCCCAACGCCGCACTTGAGTTCAAGGTAGAGTTGCACGATGTTATCCGTGCTGGTGCAGAGCCCGCATCGGCAGAGTAATCCTCTGATATACGACAAAATAAAAATTCCCGAATCCGTATGGGTTCGGGAATTTTTTATTTATAATATCTGCGTTTTAGAACGGCAGATCGTCCACCTCGGCCATGGGTGCTGCGGGAGCTGCGTATGCGGGCTCCTCAGCAAAGGGAGGCATATCGGGCATTGCGGGGGCTGCGGCCTCCTCCTGCTTGGGCTGTACACGCCATGCGCGCACGTCGGTGTACCACTTGCCGTTAAACTCGCGTGACTCGATGTTCACCGATACGGTGTATGTCGCACCCTCACGCAGACGCGCCACGTCCGACTCCTTGTTGAAAAATATTACGCAGATCTTGCGCGAAAACTCCTGAGGCAACTCGAAGATTACCTCCTGACGCTGCCACTCGCCACGAGCCGATGTGCCCTTGGTGGCAGGCAATATCTTATAAACTACGCCTTCAAATTCCATACTATTGATTTTAATATATTAATATTCGTTTTGCGAGGTTAAAGATAGTGATTTTTGGCAGAATGCGCAACGCAGAGCCAAAAACTACTCCTCGACAAAGATGATTTTTCCACTCTTCTCGCCAAATAGCTCCTCCAGGCTCTTGGCTACCGTATCGTCGAAGGTATAGACTACGCCCTGGCTACCCCATGATCCGGCGCTTGCACCACGATGCTGGATGTAAGTGTTGTTTGCGAGCATAGGTATCGATTCGCTCTTGGCTGCAGCAATGTTGAGCAGGTCGCGCGTGCTGCGGTCGAAGATGTTGTTTGCAACGACGAAGTTTGTTGCATTGTTGGTGTGGTGGCTCCACGACTTGATATGGGCGGGTGTCTCCTTGTCGGGACGCTGCTTGCCCCAGCCGTAGCCTGCACGGCGCATGATGTTGTTTGCAACGAGAATCTCCTCCATCTGATGCGACTGGATGGTATCCTCGCGGCCGAGGAAATACTCAACCGAATAGACGCAATCCTCAATCAGGTTGTTCGAGTAGGTGACGTTGCGCATGATGAGAGGCTCCTGCACATCGCCCTGATGCTGGTGTGTTACGGCAGCATCGTAGATCTGATAGATGTAGCAGTTGCTTACCATGAAGTTCTCGCAGCCGCCATAGATCTCCACCGCATTGCCGTAGCGTGTGGGGTGGTTGCGGCCGAAAGCACTTTCACTCTGGATAGAGCCACCGATCCAGCCCAGCTCGCAGTTCGTTACGGTCAGATCCTTTGTAGTGCCACTGCCAATGCCGTGTGAGCCACAATACTTCAGGCAGAGGTTGTCGAAGGTTGCGCCGCTTGCTGCCAGTACGATGTGTCCCTTGGTCAGAAGCTCGATCGAAGAGAAGCGCTCGGCAGGGTTGCCCTCCGTCGAGCAGAGATATATTCGTTTCTCGCCACGATAGTCGTGGTAGAACTCCAGATCACGCTTAAGGTCGCGGTACGATGCGAAGGGCTCGCGGGTCTCGATGTGGAGTGTCGAGCCATCCTCCTCACGTATCATCATCACCTTGAAGGCGTGTGCCTGACCATGGTTGAATACCAGTGTGCCTATGTCGTTGGGCAGTTCGCCATCGTACATATATACATTCTTGGTCTCGGTCTCCACCCATTTACCCACCTTTGCAGCATCGTAGGGCGAGCCATAGATACGAGGTTTTTCGCCCTTGCCATATGCCGAGTAGGTCACGCCTCGCTTGGCCTTTAACTGTCCGCGCCACAAGTCGCCACGGCGGAACATCACGCCATCGCCGGGCTGCAGGTCGAGTGAGTTGAGGTGCTCGAGGCTGAAGATGGCAGTCTCGGGCGTGAGACCGTCGTTTAGATCGTTACCCTCGGATGAGATGTAGTATATGGTATTGAGTTTCTCCTGATCCAGTATTGTGGGCGTTGAAAGAATCTCCTGCTTGCGGGCCTCAGCCTCGCGGTCGAGTTTTGATAGAAATTGCTGCGCATCGTCATTAGATGAGCATGACACAAGCAGCGATGTAGTGCTCACCAACGATGTGATGAGCAACAGTGTACGATGAAGGATGTTTTTCATATTAGGTTTTGGTTTTTAGTCTATACAAATATAGTAAATATTGGGTAGAAAAAGTAAAATCTCCGCATTTCATTCGGGTAGGGTGGCGTGAATATTGATTTTTAGCGTGCAAATTGTTATATTTGCTTAGTGTTAATTAAAATCCAAAGCCGTGAAACAATTTAACGACGCCAATTTCCTGTTGCAGAGCCCTACGGCCGAGCGCCTCTATCACGATCACGCATCGAAGATGCCCATTATTGACTACCATTGCCACCTCAATCCCGAGTATGTGGCCTCGGATCACCGTTTCCGCAATCTGGCGGAGATATGGCTCGATGGCGACCACTACAAGTGGCGCGCAATGCGAACAAATGGCGTGGCTGAGCGTTACTGCACGGGCGATGCTTCGGACTGGGAGAAGTTTGAGAAGTGGGCCGAGACCGTACCCTACACGATGCGTAATCCTCTCTACCACTGGACACACCTCGAACTCAAAACAGCCTTCGGCGAGGAGCGCCTGCTCTCGCCCTCGACGGCACGCGATATATACGACCGCTGCTCGGCTATGTTGCAGCAGCCCGAATACTCGGCACGAGGCCTGATGCGCCGCTACAACGTAGAAGTTGTCTGTACGACGGATGATCCCATCGACTCGCTTGAGCACCATCTCAAGTGCCGTGAGGATGGCTTCGAGTGCAAGGTCCTTCCTACGTGGCGCCCCGATAAGGCTATGGCGGTGGAGAATCCCGCAGCATTCAAGGCATATATCGACCGCCTTGCGGAGGTGTCGGGCGTGGAGATTCGCTCATTTACAACTCTACTGGATGCTCTGCGAGTGCGTCACCGTTTCTTTGAGAGCGTAGGTTGTCGTCTGAGCGACCACGGCATTGAGGAGTTCTACGCCGAGGATTATACCTCGGCCGAGATTGAGGTAATATTTGCCAAGGTGTATGGTGGCGCTGA
>JAFOXS010000230.1 GCA_017391665.1 Alistipes sp.
AGTTAGCAAAATAATGTGGTAATAGAAACCCCGCAGGTGCGATTGTTGATAACTTTTTTGCCGTTAGTCGAAGGACTGCATGCCCGACTGCGCTATGCGTACGATGCGCTGATACTCGTCGGGTGAGAGCTCCATGAAGAAGTAGTGGATGGGATCAACTCTGAGGTCGTTGTAGCGCACTTCGTAGTGCAGGTGCGGAGCCAGCGATAAGCCCGAGTTACCCGACAGGGCAATCACATCGCCACGCTGCACCTTCTGTCCGCGACGCACAAGTGTAGAGAGCAGGTGGCTGTACGATGTGCGGTAGCCGTTGCCGTGGTCGATGACGATGGTCTTACCCATCGTGGAGTTCTTGTCCGACACCTCGCGCACGGTGCCGTCGGCCGTAGCAAAGACGCTCGAACCCTCAGCCATGGCGTAGTCCACGCCCTGATGTGAGCGCAGTGTACGATAGAAAGGGTTCATTATTGTGCCGTAGCCTGCCGTGAGCAGCGTAAGTTGCTTATTCAGCACGGGTTGTATCGAAGGGATGTTGCGGCTCTTGTCGCCCAGCCCATCGCCCAGCTCCTTGATTCGGCGCCACGAAGCCTCCAGGTCGGCAGCCTTCTTCTGCATGACGTCAATCTCATTTTTAAGATCTGCGGCAAGCTCTCGTTTGCTCTTTGTGATGTTCTGCTCGTAGAGTGCCAGTCGATCCTCACTTTGCTCGCTCTCCATATCGTAGGGGTTGGCCTCGAACAGCGATCGGAAGACACTCTGGTCGCGGGCGGTGATGTTGTCGAGGATCATCTCCAGCGAGTCGTAGCGCTGGCTCATGGCCTCATACTCTTCGCGCAGTTTGTCGGTCGAAAGGCGCATGCGATGCTCGGCCGGAGTGTCGAAGAGCAGCGAGAAGCCGAAATAATACAACAACGCCACGCCAACCCATGCAAAGAGCTGGATGGTGAGTCGTATGATGCGACGTTTGCGTATGCGTTTGATTCTGTGCATTATTCAGCCTCGTAGTTTGCGTCCTGAATCTGCAGCATAAGGCTCTTGTAGGCCTCGGCCGACATATTCTGGTCGAAGTAATTAATCGGGTTAACGTGCGAGCGGTTGTAGATCACCTCGTAGTGCAGGTGCGGCGAAGTGGATACACCCGTGTTGCCCATCTCGGCAATGAGCTGTCCGCGGGTGATCGTGTCACCCTTCTCGACGAGCAGTTTGTTCAGATGTGCGTATCGTGTCTTGTAACCGTAGCCGTGGTCGATAAGTATCTGTGTGCCATAGCCGTAGCGGGCACGGCTGCGCTCGACGTACTCCACAACGCCGTCGCCCGTGGCATAGATCGGATCACCCACGCGGCCGGGCATATCCACACCGCTGTGGAATCGCCACTGACGATAGACGGGGTGCACACGGTAGCCAAAGGCGCCGATCTTGTTGCGCATCTTCGAGCGGTCGATGGGCCAGATGGCGGGTATGGCGGTTGAGAATTTCTCCTTATCCTTGGTCAGATGCTGCAGCTCATCGAGCGAGAGCGACTCCTGATAGAGCGATCGTGCCAGCTGATCCATCTCGTGCCACATTCCTACCATTACGGGAGAGTATTCGTCTCCCCATATGTCGGCATACTTGCTATCGTCGTAGGGGTTGTAGATGCCTTCGATGGCCATGGTGTCCGAAGCAAACAGGGGACGATAGACGTGGTTGTCGCGGTGGCGTATCTGTTCGATCTGACGCTGCGAGGAGCGGATGCGGCTCTGCAGAATCTCGTATTTGAGTTTGAGCTCTCGCTTCTCATCGGCCAGACGGAACATCTTGGGTGTGAAGAAGAGCGACGAGAAGAGCAGGTTGCAGATGGCAACCAGAATGAAGCCGATTAACAGGTTGCGAACCAGACGATAGGCACGCAGACGGTGGATGAGGCTGCGAACCTCCTCCTGTCCCTTTTCTTTGAGCGAAAAATGTGCCATACTTAAAAAATGCTTTGCCTGCCACTCGCAGCTATCGAAAGCGATAACCTTAAAGTGTGTTATATTTATATTAAAAAATCGGTTTCGTGTGCAAATTTAGCGTAAAATGTGTAAATTTGCAATCTGTATTGATATAATAACGAATCGAAAAGCAAAAACGATATATATGGAATCAAACAAAATCAGACAAGCATTCTTGGATTTCTTCCAGAGCAAGGCACACACCATCGTGCCTTCGGCTCCTATGGTAGTGAAAGGCGACCCCACGTTGATGTTTACCAACGCGGGTATGAATCAGTTTAAGGATATATTTTTGGGTAATGCGCCCCGCCAGACTCCGCGCGCTGCCGATACGCAGAAGTGTCTGCGTGTGTCGGGTAAGCACAACGACCTGGAGGAGGTAGGTCACGATACTTATCACCACACCATGTTCGAGATGCTCGGTAACTGGTCTTTCGGCGATTACTTCAAGAAGGAGGCTATCGAGTGGGCATGGGAGTTGCTCACAGGCGTATATGGTCTGGACAAGAGCCGCCTCTATGCTACCGTATTTGAGGGTAGCGAGGAGGATGGTGTTTCCTTCGACGCTGAGGCATATGAGTTCTGGAAGCAGTATCTGCCCGAGGATCACATCATCCGCGGTAACAAGCACGATAACTTCTGGGAGATGGGTGAGACTGGCCCCTGCGGTCCCTGCAGCGAGATTCACATCGACCTGCGTGACGACGAGGAGATTCAGGCTAAGCCTGGTCGCGAGATGGTAAATATGGGTCATCCACAGGTGATTGAGATTTGGAACCTCGTATTTATGCAGTTCAACCGCAAGGCTAACGGCTCACTTGAGAGCCTTCCTGCAAAGCATGTTGATACAGGTATGGGCTTTGAGCGTCTGTGTATGATTATGCAGGGCAAGAAGTC
>JAFOXS010000220.1 GCA_017391665.1 Alistipes sp.
CTTATGCTGGAGCTGCGTCGCGATCTGCTGCGCAAGGGCGATACGGTCGAGGCACATGATGTGCGTTTTACGGTGCATGCCATGGATGGTCATCGTGTCGACAAGATCAAAGTTGAGATACTCAATGGCAATACCCAAAATAAATAGCATCCACCCCGCTGAGGATGCCGTGCTGCTTATCTGTGACGAACTGCTGTCGCTGGAGGAGCTGGAGCGCGGTGCCGACGAGGAGGATCTGCGCTCGGTGGAGCAATTTCACTCTGCGGAGCGTCGTCGCGAGCGCCTGATGTGGCGCCGTGTGTTGCGTGAGCACTTCGGGCAGAGCATCTGTGTGGAGTACTCAGAGGATGGAGCCCCCGAAATAAAAAATTTCCCCTATAAACATATCTCCGTATCGCACTGTCGTGGTGTGGTGGCTGTTGTGGCATCGCAGAGGGTGTGCGGTGTGGACGTGGAGCGCACTGTTCGCAACTTCGAGCGCATAGCATCGCGCTATGTGTCGGAGCGGGAGTGGGTGCTACGGGAGCAGCGTGGCTGCGACAGGCAGATGTTTCTGGCCGCGGTGTGGAGTGCCAAGGAGTGTATGTATAAGTTAGCTCGGCGCTCGGGGCTTGACCTTCGGCGCGACCTAAAGATTGAGGATCTCGATCTAAAGGATGGCACCGTGGTGGGATGCGTTGCCGGTCTCGGGAGCGTAAGGATGCACATCGAGCAGGGAGATGGCTATCTGGTAGTCTATTCTTATTAAATAAGATGGCGAGGGCGCTATAAGATATGATATTTTTTCGTACCTTTGCGCCGTTATGAGTTCGCAAGATTCTCCCTTATCATTAGGAACCGATTCGATATCGAAATTGTTGTTGCGCTATGCGTTGCCGGCCATCATTGCGCAGGTTGCCGCATCGCTCTACAACATTGTCGATAGTATCTTCGTGGGACAGGGTGTAGGCCCTCTGGCCATCACAGGTCTGGCTCTTACGATGCCTATGATGAACCTCTCGGCGGCCTTTGGCGCTATGGTCGGAGCTGGTTCGGCTGCGCTTACCTCTATCCGCCTGGGTCAGGGCAATAAGGCTGCAGCGGAGAATATCCTGGGTAACGTGGTTCTGCTCAACGTGGTGCTGGGCCTGGTTATCATGATCTTCGGACTGGTCTATATCGACGATCTGCTCTTCTTCTTTGGTGCCAGCGAGCAGACTCTTCCCTATGCGCGCGAGTATATGCGCATCATCCTCTACGGAAATGTCGTAACGCATCTGTTCCATGGTCTGAACAATATGCTCCGCGTGGCAGGCTATCCCAAGAAGGCGATGACCATCACGTTGATATCCGTTCTGCTGAATGCCGTTCTCGATGCTGTCTTTATCCTCTGGCTTAAGTGGGGTATCGCCGGCTCGGCATGGGCTACGGTTCTCTCGCAGTGCGTTTCGTTGGTGCTGCTCTTCGCTCACTTTATGGGTAAGGATAGCTTCCTGCGCTTCCGTCGCGAGGGCTTCCGCTTCCATTGGGATCTGATCAAGGGCATTACAACCATCGGCATGGCTCCCTTTATGATTCAGTCATGTGCCTGCGTGGTGGTGATTCTGGTAAATACCACGCTGCAGACCTACGGCGGCGACCTCTCGATAGGCGCCTATGGTATTGCCAACCGCGTAGCTTTCCTCTTTACTATGGTTGTTCTGGGCTTTACGCAGGGTATGCAGCCCATTGTGGGATATAACTACGGCGCGCGCAAGTACGATCGTGCCCTGAAGGCTATGTGGCAGACCGTTGGATGGTCGGTGGCTACAACGACACTCGGATTCCTTATTTGCGAGATATTCCCCTATCAGGTTGTCGGCCTCTTTGTGAGCGAGGATGGCTCGGGCGATGCTACGGCTCTTATCGAGGCCTCGGCACGCGGTCTGAGAACATTGGTGCTGATGTTGCCCATCGTCGGTTTCAATATCGTGGCGGGTAACTTCTTCCAGCATATCGGTAAGCCCAAGCGTGCCATTCTTCTCTCCGTGGCACGTCAGATGCTCTTCATCGTACCTCTTCTGCTCCTGTTGCCGCCCAAGTATGGCGTCGATGGCGTATGGTACTCTATACCTATTGCAGACTTCGTATCTACTGCCTTGGCCAGTGTGCTTCTGGCACTGCAGATCCGTAAGTTGCGCCAGAATCCTTCGTCGGAGGTCAGCATATAAGAGCTTTATCCTCTTGTTTTTCTACTTTACGGAGCGAAAAAAGGCCGCCCCATAGGAGCAGCCTCTTGTCCCGAAGGACTATCAACTTAATACTTAGTACTATTTTTTCTTCTTGGGGGTTGAGACAACCTTCAGACACTCCTCGTATGTCATATCGGCAGCCTTCTTGCCTGCGGGCAGGTGGTAGTTCTTGCCCTTGTAGGCGATGTACTCGCCATAGCGACCATGCTTGAGCAGCATATCCTTATCCTCGGCGAAGGTCTTGATCGGCGTAGCCGTAGCGGCAGCCGCAGCCTTCTGCTGTGAGATAAGCTCCACGGCGCGCTCATACTGAATAGTGTAGGGGTCGTCGCTCTTTGTAAGCGAAGCGAACGAGTTGCCGTAGCGAACATAGGGACCGAACTTGCCGATGCCGACCATCAGATCCTCACCCTCATACTTACCCAGGTTGCGTGGCAGAGCGAAGAGCTCCAAAGCCTCCTCCAGCGTGATTGACTCGATGAGCTGACCCTTCTTCAGCGAGGCGAAGCGGTTCTTACCACCCTCCTCAGCCTCGATCTCCACCATGGGACCATAACGACCGATACGAGCCTTGACCATCTTGCCCGATGCGGGGTCAATGCCGAGCTCGCGTATCTGCGAGTTCTTGTCCGTCTGTGTCTCGATGGCGCGGTCGACCATAGTGTGGAACGGCGAGTAGAAGTGCATGATCATCTCGTCCCATGTCATCTCGCCATTGGCGATCTGGTCGAACTCCTTCTCCACCGATGCGGTGAAGTTGTAGTCCATGATCTGCGCAAACTGTGTCTCCAGGTAATCGTTCACCACCATACCGATGTCGGTGGGAGCCAGACGGTTCTTCTCCTTGCCGAATGATTCGCTGTGCTGCTTCTCGCTGATCTTGCCCGAGGCAGAGAGTGTGAGCGAGAGGTATGAACGCTTCTGTCCCTCCTTGTTCTGCTTCACCACGTAGCCACGGTTGATGATGGTGGTGATGGTGGGAGCATAGGTTGAAGGACGACCGATACCCAGCTCCTCCAGACGCTTCACGAGCGATGCCTCATTATAGCGTGCGGGTGCAACGGTGAAACGCTCCGTAGCCACGATCTGGCCCGATGTCACCTTGTCGCCCACCTGCATCTTCGGCAGGATTGCCTCGCTCTGCTCCGTTGTCTGATCCTCGTCCGTAGACTCGGAGTACAGACGCAGGAAGCCGTCAAAACGTACCACCTCGCCCGTAGCGGCAAATTGCCACTTTGTGCCATCCATGTCGATTGCCACGGTGGTGCGATCCACCTCGGCAGCAACCATCTGTGATGCTACGGTACGCTTCCAGATAAGGTCGTAGAGACGCTTCTCGGCTGTTGTACCCTCGATCTGCTGACGATCTATGTATGACGGGCGGATGGCCTCGTGAGCCTCCTGTGCGCCCTTGGTCTTGGTCTTGTAGTTGTGTGCGGCAGAGTATTTGTCGCCAAAGAGCGACGAGATCTGCGTCTTGCACTGTGCAATAGCCTGTGCCGAGAGGTTCACCGAGTCGGTACGCATGTAGGTGATAAGTCCCTGCTCGTAAAGGTGCTGTGCCACCGACATTGTCTGTGCTACCGACATACCCAGCTTACGACCCGCCTCCTGCTGGAGTGTCGAAGTGGTGAAGGGTGCTGCCGGGTAGCGCTTCGTGGGCTTCTCCTCGGCCTTTGCTACGGTGAATGTTGCATTGGTGCAGCTTGCAAGGAATGCCTCAGCCTCGGCCTTGGTCTCAAAGCGCTGTGTAAGCTCCGCCTTGAAGAGTGTATGGTTGTCGTCCGTAGTGTAGAACTGCGCCACAACACGGAAGTAGGGCGTAGAGTTGAAGGCGATGATCTCGCGCTCGCGCTCAACGATAAGGCGTACGGCAACACTCTGCACACGGCCTGCCGAGAGCGACGGCTTGATCTTCTTCCACAATACGGGCGAGAGCTCGAAACCTACGATACGATCCAGCACGCGGCGAGCCTGCTGCGCGTTGACCAGGTTCATGTCGATTGTGCGCGGGTTCTCTATTGCATTTACGATTGCATTCTTGGTAATCTCGTGGAACACAATGCGCTTGGTCTTGTCGATGGGAAGATCCAGCACCTCGGCCAGATGCCATGCGATGGCCTCTCCCTCGCGGTCCTCATCGGATGCCAGCCATACGGTCTGCACGCTCTTTGCCAGACGAGACAACTCGTCCACAACCTTACGCTTGTCGGGCAGCACCTCATAGTCGGGCGAGAAACCCTCCTCGATCTTTACGCCGAGGCCCTTCTTGGCCAGGTCGCGGATGTGACCGAAGCTCGATTTTACCACATAATCCTTTCCCAGAAATCGCTCGATGGTCTTTGCCTTTGCCGGAGACTCGACGATAACTAAATTCTCTTGCATTTACACTTTATTCTTAAATACGACAAAAACCTATGTGCGTGCCATAGGTTTGTCGTCGATCGTTATCTTATTCTATTTCACCAACGTATAGGTGAGTTCCAATTCTATGCTTGCGTTGTTGAGTTCATGATTGCTGCCTTGCAGTATCGATCTCGACAACGTAAACTGATCGTATGCCTCGGGTGCGATGTAAATCGTGCGGGGCGCGAGCAGTTTCGTCAGATCTACGTTGCCGTTCGCATCGGGCTCCAGAGCCAGCAGTGCATTCATCAACTCCTGAATGTAGGCCGAGATATTCATCTCATACATTGCACGGCTGCGGTTCAGGTAGCCGTTGTAGTGTATCGTAGTACCATTCTTCTCCTGCTCAAACATATAGTCGAGCACGGGAGTGAGCTTCTTGTAGTCGGTGTAAAGACCCAGACGGGGTACTGCCTTGTTCATAGCATCGGCCAGAGCCAGGGGATCCAGCTTCGCGTAGTCGTAATCCGACTCCTCGAGGTAGAACTTTAACTGCGCCTGGTTGATAGCCGCAGAGATGTAATCGTCGTCCTCGCTGTTGATGTCGCGCAGCGAGAGCAGGAACTCATCCGTGAAGTAGAGCTCTGTCACCACACCGCCGCAACCGTCCACATAGGCGATCTGTACCTCGGCACGCTCGTCCAGCGTCTCGTCCATAGGCAGGTTAGCGAGCTGCGTAGTCGAGTAGTCGTGCTTAACGCTCTGCGCCCACACATTGCCCCAGTCGCCCGAGTAAGTGTTGCGGAATACGTACGATATGTCGAGTGTATCGGTTACGATGTCGGCATCGGCGCCGGCATTACGTACACGACCAAACAGACGCATGTTTGTGTCGGGGATTGAGAGCGAATATACAGCCGCATCCTCGGGATTATCCTCGGCAGGCTCAACCCATACACCCTTGAAGGTCTTCAGGAAGAGTGAATCCGATCGATACACCTCCACATTGTTGTTCGCCAGACCATTCTCATCGAGCTTGTCCATGCAGAGCAGACGATTGATGAAATCCTTCGTCGCCGGAGTCTCCTTCATGCGGATGTTGACATTGTCGGTGTAGATGTTATTCTCCGGATCGGGGAACGTAAAGGTGAAGATAGGCTCGGCATCGGCCTTGATGTGGCCACTCTTGCGAGCATCGAATGAGGTGTAGAATACGGTATCGGTAGCATCGTCGGCCACAAGCTCCTTCTCCAGCCAGTATACATTGAACTTGATGGGCTTGGAGGTATCACCGGCAAAGGTATCCACAAGCAGCTGCATGACCATAGAGTCGTAGATGGGACGATAGCCGAAACCGATCGAATCATCGGGCAGGATCATGTGCAGGAACTGACTTACAAAACCCATACGGCGCACGCCGAAACGCTCATCGCGCTCCACGCCGATGACAAACTGCTTTACGTCGTTGGATTTCACAGAGTCAGTACGGAACAGACGAGTCTCGAAAATACGGCAGGGAGTCTCCTCCTGCTCTGCCTCACGCATCACACCCGCCTTATATGAGCGTGTGCGCATGACCATCTGCTGGTTTGAGGGTGCAAACTCCTCGCCGAGCGTGTAGTCGGCCGTGGTGGTGCAACCCGTAAAGGTCATTATCATCACGATAATGACTACCGCCGCAGAGGCGCACATACTCTTTATCTTATTGTAACTCTTCATAGAATCGGTTATAATTATCGAACATCTCCGCCTGCTCGCACTCCTTGTACTCGAGCATGGGCTTGCCGCTGCAGCGGGCATACTCCACAAGCGAGGGATTGGCATCTGCCGACGCTACAACTACAGCATCAGCATAATCAATAACGAAACGATAGAGATTTTCGTATGAGGGGGTTGATAATTCCGACAATTTTTCATCTTTCACGCCCTCGTTTGCTATCTTCTGAGCAAAGTCGGCATTGAAAGGTGTATTGAAACTATCGTCGCAGAGCGAAACAACAACCTTCACGTCGCGGAACAGGGGATCGTCATTGAATACCTGCTTCAGGTAGATGGGCACAATGGCTGACATCCAACCCATGCAGTGCACGATGTTGGGCGACCAGTTGAGCTTCTTAACGGTCTCCAGCACGCCACGAGCAAAGAATATTGCGCGCTCGTCGTTATCCTCGAACTCCTCGCCCTCGGCCGATGTGAGCACCGCCTTGCGTGAGAAGAAATCGTCGTTGTCAATAAAGTAGATTTGAATACGCGCCGACGGGATCGATGCCACCTTGATGATGAGCTGGTGGTCGTTGTCATCGATAATGAGGTTCATGCCCGAGAGGCGGATCACTTCATGCAACTGGTTACGTCGCTCGTTGATGCAGCCGTAGCGGGGCATAAACGTACGGATCTCGTTGCCACGCTCCTGCATAGCCTGAACCAGATTACGGCTCAGCGCCGAGAGTGAAGTCTCGGGCAGATAGGGCATAATCTCCTGACAAACGTATAGTATTTTGCGCGAAGCCATGATTATTTGATTTTTACAATATGCAAAGATAATAAAAATTTTCCAAATCTCCCTCTTTGGAGATTCTAATAGTTGTCGCCGTATTAGATAATCAGCATAGCGTCACCATAGGTTCCGAAGCGGTAACCCTCCTCCTTGGCAACATTATATGCATTCATTACCTTGTCGTAACCTCCGAAGGCCGCCACCATCATCAGCTGTGTTGACTCGGGCAGGTGGAAGTTCGACACCATGGCATTGGCAACGGTAAAGTCGTAGGGGCTGAAGATGAACTTGTTGGTCCATCCCTCCTGAGCCTTGATCATGCCGCCGGTCGATACCGTTGTCTCGATGGTACGCATAACGGTTGTACCGATAGCCACCACCTTGTGTCCGTCGCGCTTGGTCTGGTTAACCTTCTCGGCAGCCTCCTCCGTAACGACAAACTGCTCGGAGTCCATCTTGTGCTTCGACAGATCCTCCACATCCACGGTGCGGAAGTTACCCAGGCCTGCGTGCAGAGTGATGAATGCTGACTCGATGCCCTTGATCTCCATGCGCTTGAGAAGGTGCTTCGAGAAGTGCATACCTGCCGTGGGGGCAGCCACAGCACCCTCGTGCTTGGCGAAGATTGTCTGGTAGCGCTCGGCATCCTCCTCCTCTACCTTTTCTCTTACCCAGCGGGGCAGGGGTGTCTCACCCAGACGGTAGAGTGCCTCCTTGAACTCCTCGTATGAGCCGTCAAAGAGGAAACGCAGCGTGCGGCCGCGCGATGTTGTATTGTCGATAACCTCGGCGCCCATCATCTCGTCGGCTCCGAAGTATAGTTTGTTTCCGATACGGATCTTACGTGCGGGGTCAACGAGCACATCCCACAGACGAAGCTCGCTGTTCAATTCGCGCAGGAGAAATATCTCGATCTCGGCGTTGGTCTTCTCCTTGTTGCCGTAGAGGCGTGCGGGGAATACCTTCGTGTCGTTGAACAGGAAGAGATCCTTCTCATCGAAATACTCTATGATATCCTTGAAAATGCGATGCTCAATCTCACCCGTAGAACGGTGGAGCACCATAAGACGTGATTCGTCACGATTCTCGGCGGGGTATTTTGCCAACATGTCGGCCGAGAAGTCGTATCCGTACTGAGATAACTTCATAATTTTTTCAACCTAAGCTTTATCGGTGAAAGACACAAATATCAATTAACTATACGAATTTTTTTCTATTTTGTTTCACACTCGCGCAACTTTTCCATGAAATTTTCCAGTTCGAAGGCATTTTCCACCTTGAAACCGCCACTGCGAGTGCGTCTTAGGCCTGTGAGGTATGCACCACTCTGCAACCCCTGACCTATCTCGTGAGCCAGCGAACGGATGTAGGTACCCTTGCTGCAGCGCACGCGAATAGTCAGGCGAGGCATCTCGAGCGAGAGTATCTCCATCTCATATATATTAATAAGTGCCTTTTTGAGCTCGACCTCCTCGCCGGCGCGAGCAAACTCGTAGGCACGCACACCCTCGACCTTCTTTGCCGAATAGATGGGCGGAGCCTGCAGACGCTCACCCGTAAGGTCGCGGAGCACCTGCTCGATCGCCTCGCGTGTGATATGGTCGGTGGGGTAGCGGCAGTCGATGGGATGCTCCATGTCGTAGCTCGGAGTGGTGGCACCCAGCTCAATGTCGGCGATGTATTCCTTCTCCTCGGCTTGCAGGTCGTTGACCATCTTCGTAGCCTTGCCGATGCAGACGATCAGAACACCCGTAGCCAGCGGGTCCAAAGTCCCGGCGTGGCCGATCTTTATCTTCTTGTAACCGAGTCGGTGCTGCAGGGCGAATTTTATCTTGCGCACCACGTCGGTCGATGTCC
>JAFOXS010000006.1 GCA_017391665.1 Alistipes sp.
ATCGGTTCGGTTGAGGAGCTTATGGCCGAGATCGAAAAGAGTATCGAGGCTGGCAACATGACCGAGAATCCGTTCAAGAACTTCAAGGTGGGCGATATGTCGAAGGAGAACTACTCGGTAGAGAATATCGACCTGCACCGTCCCTATGTTGATTCAATCATCCTTACTTCAGCCGATGGCAAGCCCATGAAGCGCGAGAGCGACCTTATTGACGTATGGTTCGACTCAGGCGCTATGCCCTACGCTCAGATTCACTATCCGTTCGAGAATGGCGGCGCGGACTTTACGGAGGTATTCCCCGCCGACTTCATTGCCGAGGGTGTGGATCAGACACGTGGCTGGTTCTTCACACTGCACGCTATCGCTACGATGTTGTTTGACTCAGTAGCGTTCAAAAATATCATCTCTAACGGCTTGGTGCTCGACAAGAACGGCAACAAGATGTCGAAGCGTCTGGGCAACGCCGTAGATCCCTTCGAGGTACTTGCAACCTATGGTGCTGACGCCACACGTTGGTATATGATCTCGAACTCACAGCCCTGGGACAACCTCAAGTTCGACAAGGAGGGTGTTGATGAGGTACGCCGTAAGTTCTTCGGCACATTGTACAACACCTACTCATTCTTCGCTCTCTACGCCAACGTGGATGGCTTCACCGGTCAGGAGCGCGAGATTCCTATCGCCGAGCGTCCCGAGATCGACCGCTGGATCATCTCGGTGCTGAATACACTCGTAAAGGACGTTACGAAGTATCTTAACGACTACGATCCTACCCCCGCAGCACGTGCTATCCAGGAGTTCGTGGGCGAAAACCTCTCGAACTGGTACGTTCGTCTTAACCGTAAGCGTTTCTGGGGCGGTGGCATGAGCGACGACAAGTTGGCTGCATACCAGACTCTCTACACATGTCTGGAGACCGTTGTGAAGTTGGCAGCGCCCTTCGCTCCCTTCATCTCTGATCGCATCTTCACCGATTTGAACGCTGTGAGCGGTCGCCACAAGGAGCAGTCGGTACATCTGGCACAGTTCCCCGTGGTGGACGAGACACTGGTGAACAGCGAACTGGAGCAGATGATGGATATCGCACAGCGCGTATCGTCAATGGTGCTGGCACTGCGCCGCAAGGTGAACATCAAGGTGCGTCAGCCGCTGACAAAGATTCTTATCCCTGTACTGGATCAGGATATGGCTCGCCACATCGAGGCTGTGAAGACCCTCATTATGGGCGAGGTGAACATCAAGGATATTGAGTTGCTCAGCGACACTACTGGAATTATCACCAAGCGCATCAAACTCAACTTCAAAAACTTCTGCCAGCGCTATCCCAAGCTGGCAAAGCAGATGTCGGCTATGGTCGCTTCGTTCACGCAGGAGCAGATCGCCGAGATCGAGGCTGCGGCAGAGTCGGTTCTCGACCTTGCAGGCGAGAAGGTTACCGTGACACCCGCCGACTTCGAGATCACATCGGAGGATATGCCCGGCTGGCTGGTGGCTTCGGAGGGTAAATTGACCGTTGCGCTCGATATCACCCTGACCGACGAGCTTCGCCGTGAGGGTGTGGCACGCGAGTTGATTAACCGTATCCAGAACATCCGCAAGGATTCAGGCTTTGAGGTGACGGATAAGATTCGTGTTGAGATCGAGGCCAAGGAGCTGGTAGCAGGAGCCATCGAGCACTTCGCATCATACATCGCATCGCAGACTCTGGCCGTAGAGGTTAAGGCTGTGGCTGAGCCCGCAGGTGGTGTGGTTGTAGATTCGGATGTGGACGAGGAGCCGCTGAAGATTGCCGTGACTCGCCTGTAGTGCTGGTGGTATGTGTTTTATAATAAAAGATTTGGTATTTAGTAAAAATTATCTTATCTTTACATAAAGACACTAAAAAATTCTACAACTATGGCAGAAGAGAGAGTAAGATACAGCGATAATGATTTGGCCGAGTTCAAGCAGGTAATCCTCAAGAAACTCGAACAGGCCAAGGTTGATTATGATTTGCTGCGAGCAAACATATCAAACGACCACGACACTCACGACACCTCGCCCACCTTCAAGGTGCTGGAGGAGGGTGCTGCCACCCTTTCAAAGGAGGAGACAGGCCGTTTGGTTGCTCACCAGAGTAAGTTTATCCGCAACCTCGAGATGGCATTGGTGCGCATCGAGAACAAGACCTATGGAATCTGCAAGACCACAGGTAAGCTGATTCCCAAGGAGCGTCTGCTGCGTGTACCCCACGCTACGGAGTGCATCGAAGCCAAAGAGGCAAGAAAGTAAGAAAAAGGAGTCCAAAGGGACTCCTTTTTTATTTATATATTGCACTCTCTACATTTGAAGTCGTATAACAAGAGGGATTTTTTATTCTACACGAACCACTGCATCGCATAGCTCCGCCGCCGAAGGATGATGCGTTACGATGATCATCGTGCGACCACTGGCATAGCTGGACAATCGCTGCAGCAGCAGTGCCTCGGTAGCGGTATCCAGAGCTGCCGTAGGCTCATCCATCAGCATCACGCTACGGTCGCGCAGCAGTGCTCGTGCAATGGCTATACGTTG
>JAFOXS010000037.1 GCA_017391665.1 Alistipes sp.
ATCCAGCGCAGCATATCTTTGATTGAGTAGCCTAACTACTCAATCAAAGAGACTGAAAGGTGAAAAGTGAAAACTGAAAAGTAATGTATGCTTCGCATAAGTTTTATAAAAATGCGTCGCAGACACCACACTTTTCAGTTTTCACCTTTCACCTTTCACCTTTCAGTTTTCAGTTTCCCGCTCTGCTCTTATCGTATGATCTTTACCTCGCCATCGGGGCCGAAGGCGATAATGGAGCTTGGTTTGCCTGTTGGGTGGCCTTGGAATCGTGGGTTGACAACAAAGTCGACGCCGTCGATGATTGTTTTTGTCACTTCGGCGAGATTTTTAGGGCTCTTTTCTCCGGATATATTGGCGGATGTTGAGACTATAGGTTTGCCGAACTTAAAGAGTAGTTTCTGGCAGAAGTCGTGGTTAGGCACTCTTACGCCGAGAGTTCCCTCCTCGGGGATGAGGTTTGGTGCTACGCCGACAGCGCCGGGGAGGATAAGGGTGAGTGGGGATGTGGACATCTCCATAACTTCGAAGGCGATACCAGGAGCTTTATTGACATATCGGACAACCATATCGGCATCTTTGCAGAGCACAAGCATTGACTTTTTGTCTGTGCTTCTCTTCAAATCATAAATCTTCTGTACAGCCTCTGCATTTGTCGCGTCACAACCAATGCCCCAAACGGTATCTGTTGGGTAAAGTATTACTCCTCCGTTGCGGAGAACTTCGAGCGCGAGGGCAATTTCTCTCTCCATATTGATAAATAGTTACTATTTTTGTGCAAAATTAAGAAAAATCTGAACTTTTTTATAACTTTGCAGTTTAGAAATCAAAAAATTACAAAATATAACAACTATGGGAAGAGCTTTTGAGTATCGTAAAGCACGTAAAATGAAGCGTTGGGGACACATGGCCCGCGTTTTTACAAAGATTGGTAAGGAGATTGAAATTGCAGTTAAGGCTGGCGGTCCGGATCCTTCTGCAAATACCCGTCTTCGAATCCTGATGCAGAATGCCAAGGCAGAGAATATGCCTAAGGAGAATGTTGAGCGCGCAATTAAGCGTGCAACTGACAAGGATGCAGCTGATTACAAGGAGGTTGTATACGAGGGATATGGCCCTCACGGCGTAGCGTTCCTTGTTGAGACTGCTACTGACAATACAAACCGTACCGTTGCAAGTGTGCGTATGTACTTCAACAAGTGTGGTGGTAGCCTCGGTAACTCAGGCAGCGTGGCATTTATGTTTGAGCACAAGTGTGTATTCAAGTTCAAGGCTGAGGGTGTTGATCCTGAGGAGCTGGAGCTTGAGATGATTGACCTTGGTGTAGATGAGTTCTACGCAGAGGAGGACGGTATCACTGTATATGCGGCTTATGAGGCATTTGGTGCTATTCAGAAGTGGCTTGATGATCAGGGTTATGAGATTATCTCTGGTGAGGGTGTTCGCATCCCTACCGATACCAAGGAGCTTGATGCTGAGGCTCGCGAGGCTGTTGAGAAGCTCGTTGAGAAGCTTGAGGAGGATGATGACGTGGTTAACGTATATCACACCATGGCTGAGGTTGAGGAGTAGTTGGTTCCTTCCTTGCAAAAAAAATAGCTGTTCGATTTGAACAGCTATTTTTTATTTTGTTACGTTTCTAAAAGGTAGCTTAAGAACTCCGAAGAAGGCCTCGCCGAAGATACCGCCCGACATCTTGGAGGTGCCCGCCTCGCGGTCAATAAAGATAATAGACTCCTCGGCAATCTTAAAGCCGTGTTTCCAAGCGGTGTACTTCATCTCTATCTGAAAACCGTAGCCAATCATCTGCACGCGGTCGAGGTTAATCCTCTTCAGTACCTGAGCGCGGTAGCCTACAAAGCCTGCTGTGGCGTCGCAAACAGGCATACCGGTAACAATCTTGACATACTTTGAGGCAAAGTAGCTCATCAGCAGACGCCCTAACGGCCAGTTGACCACATTCACTCCTCGAACATAGCGTGAGCCAATGACAACATCGGCATCTGCCTCCAATCGTGCTGCAAGGCGAAGCAGATCGTCGGGGTTGTGAGAGAAGTCACAGTCCATCTCGAAAATAAGGTCGTACCCTGCATCTATGGCCCACTTAAAGCCTGCAATATATGCTGTGCCCAAGCCGAGTTTGCCACTGCGCTCCACAAGATTGACGCGCGAGCCATATTCCGCAATCTTTGTGCGGACAATATCGGCAGTACCATCTGGCGAGCCATCATCGACATAAAGAAGGTCGAAAT
>JAFOXS010000124.1 GCA_017391665.1 Alistipes sp.
ACCGTAAAGACCTGCTGCGTGGACTGATTGTTCTCTCCTATGGTGATGCCTGCCGTGTGCAAGCCCATCGACAGACGTTCAGCACGGTTGCGTGTCGCCATAGCGAGTACTCTCTCCTGTGTGGGCTGTGCGGCGCGAGACTGTGTGGCGCGGGGTTGCGCAGAGCGATGTGTGGTGTTTTTGCGCTCTACGGTTGGCTCCTCGGGCGATGATTGCTCCTCTGCTTTTGACTCCATTGCCATAGTCTGGGAGTTTGGCTCGGGCGTAAGGTCTATAGATGGCGTAAGTTGCTTTTGTGCAATGTGCTGCTTGGTGTGAAGTTTTGGCTGAGGAATCTTCTCTGCGGTTGCATCGGCAAGCAGTGGCTCTTGCTCCGTGGGGGATGCCGACAGCGGGAGGTCTGAGTTCTCCGCGGCGGGTTCTGCTTCGGCTACGACATCGTCAGCAATGGGCATAGGAGTCGTAAGCGTCAGGTAGCCTGCGGCAATGGCTATTACGACAGCCGCCGCTATGGCAATACGACGTGGCCACAACCTTACGACGGGTGTGGCGGGTGCCTCTGCGGGCAGAGCACTCATTATATCGTCAAAGAGATCATCGGGCGCCGGAGCCTCATACTGCTCCATGCGGCGGCGAAGATCTTCGTTCCATTTGTTACTCATCCTATATCTGTTTTTGCTTTTTATACTCCTTGATTTTTTGCGCCAGTATGGCCTTTGCTCGGTGCAGCTGCGATGCCGACGTGCTCTCGCTGATACCTAACCGTTGAGCTATCTCGCGATGACTCTGCTCCTCGAAGACATAGAGGTTGAAGATAGTTCGGTAGCCTGGCGGCAGTTCGCGTATAAAGCGGTGTATGACATCTATTGGGACATCCTCCACTTCGGGCACTGCATCCTCGGCTACATCCTCATATTGTGCGAAGGGCGAGGTTTTTGCCCCTTGCCGCAGGTGGTCGAGGGCTACATTTACCACAATACGCGTGAGCCATGCTCGGAGCGATCCCGCTCCACGATGTTCGAAGCGGCAGATCGAAGAGTATATCTTAACAAAACTCTCCTGTAACACGTCGCGCAGCTCGCCGTCATCTACATAACGAGCCGCTACGCCCGTCAGGTAACGAATGTGACGGTCGTAGAGCTCTCGCATGGCGGTGCGGTTGCCCTCTTTTACCAGCCGCACCAGATCGGTCTCTGCAACGTGTTGGATCATAGCGTGTGCGCCAACCCTGCGGGGCTGGCGCTATGAGTTTATTGAAGTTTGAGCGTGGGGCGAACAGCAGCCTGAGTGCCCGACTGGGGGCTATCCTTGCGTGAGCAATAGTCGAATTCGTGCTCCTTCATGCCCGAGAATGACTCCCAGCGGAGCTTGAGCTTTACGGTCTGCCCCTCGGTGTCGGGCAGTGTATTGAGGCGGAATGCCACCAGACCGTCGAACATTCTATCGCCAAAGTTATCGCCCTCGGCATCGTGGTAGAAGGTCACCTCGTAGGGGTTTTCGGGATTCTCGGCAACGAGGTTCACACGGTGCTTCTGACCGGTATTGCTCGATATGGTGCGGAAGCGAAGTGTCAGGTAACCATCCTCGACGATTGTCACCCAGTCATCGACAATCTCCACGGGGTCGTTGCCGTAATCCTCCGTATTCTCCGCAGTGCGCACGATGGTGGGCTTTGTCAGGATGTCGTCCATCCATGTTACGCGTACGGCCTTGTCATAGGGTGCGGGGTTCTCATTTACCACGGCAAACGACACTAAGGCGCGTACCTCCTCCTCGCCGTAGGGCGAGCCCTTCATATTTACGGGCTTGAGGGTGGTGCGGTCGTCGAGCTGCATATAGAATGAGTTGGCATCGACGGGCTTGATCGTGACGAGAGCATCGGGGTTGAGTGCGCCGTCGTTGTACTCATTGTCGTTTACATTGCACGAAGAGAGTGTGGCTGTAGCCACAATGGCCAAAGCGGCCAGAAGTGAAAATTTGATACGCTTCATAAATCTATTTTTATTTTTGTTTTGCCTGTTTTTTGACGCTCCTTACGTGTGCGTCCATTCATTAAACGCAGTAATTGCAAAATCTTGCATCGCAATATAAAATTTTTTTGTGCTATATTTGCAATAAATATAAGATTTATGCGACAAAAACTCTTGTGCGTACTCCTTTCGGTGGCTCTGCTCTCCTTTGGCTGGGTGGGCGGCAGCGGCCTTACGCTGCTTCTGGCGTTGGTGCCACTATTATATATAAGTGACTCGCTGGGCTCTTCGGCGCGCGACTGGTGGCGCATGGCAGGGTGGGCAGCTCTCTGCTTTGTACTATGGAATGCCGCTACGGTGTGGTGGATTTGGATTGCTACACCCGCAGGCCCCCTGGCTGCAACATTCTTCTCGACATGGTGGAACATGGTGGCCTTTATGCTCTTCCACTATGTGAGCAAACGTGCTCCGCAAAAAATAGCCTACACGGTGCTGGTGGCAGCATGGGTGGCTACAGAGTACCTCTATACTTACACTGAGGTTATTTCGTTCCCATGGCTTACGCTGGGTAACGGTTTTTCGGGTGATGTGTGGGCCGTACAGTGGTACGAATACACTGGCGTGATGGGTGGCTCTGTGTGGGTATTGATCTGTAATATACTTATTTATGAAGCCTGGAAGCTGCGCTCGCGCGCTTCTTATATAAGGGCAGCCATGGCCGTTGTTCTGCCTCTTGCGCTCTCGCTGGTGATCTATCTTACCTATGAGCCGCAGGCCGAGCGCGTGAAGGTGTCGGTGCTTCAGCCCAATGTCGATTGCTACGAGGAGAAGTTTAACAATACGCCACGCAAGCAGCTGGAGAATCTCATCGATCTGATCTCGCAGTCGCCAGCCGACTCTAAACTGCTTGTTATGCCCGAGACGGCTCTGCCCGTAACCATTGATGAGGGCGACCCCATCGCAATGAATGCAGGTGTCGGTATGCTTCGCAATGAGCTGCAGCGTCGCCACGCCGATGCTATGGCCACGATTGGAGCCACGTCGGTTAAGTATTATGATTCGGCGGTGCCTCCTACGCCCACGGCACGTCAGGGCATGGGTACATATTACGATGTCTACAACTCCTCTATCGCCATCGGCAGCGACCGTGGCGATCTGCATCATAAGATGCGCCTTGTAATTGGTGTTGAAGCTATGCCTCTGTTTATCAATTCGTTCATCGATCTGGGCGGTATGACTGGACAACTGGGACGCAACGACAGTGCTACCGTATTTGAGCGCGATGGCCTGAAGGTTGGCCCCGCTATCTGCTACGAAGGTCTTTATGGTGAGTGGTTTGCACGCTTTGTACGCGAGGGTGCCGAGCTGATGCTCCTGATGTCAAACGATGGCTGGTGGGGCGATACGCACGGGCATCGTCGTCTGTTCGACTTCTGCCGTCTGCGAGCCATTGAGACGCGTCGTGCCGTGGCGCGTAGTGCCAATACGGGTATCTCGGGATTTATCACCTCGCGCGGCGATGTGGAGCAGCGCCTAAAGTGGGATGAGCGTGGTGTGCTCACGCAGGATGTCGAGCGCTCGAAGCGCCAGACAATATATGTCACTTACGGCGACTGGGTAGGTCGTCTTGCATTGCTGCTGACCTTCCTTGCGGTGATGTACTTTATCGCCTATCGCGTAAGAAAAAAGAACCACTTGGTTGATTGATATGAATTACAGAGAAACAGTTGAATATCTCTTCGCTACGACGCCGTCGTTCCAGACCGTTGGAGCGGATGCCTATAAGCCGGGCCTGGAGCGTGTGGCCGAGTTTTGCCGTGCGCTGGGCAATCCGCAGGATAATTTTCTTACGATCCATGTCGCCGGCACCAACGGCAAGGGCTCAACATCTCATATGCTCGCTTCGATTCTTCAGCATGCGGGCTATCGTGTGGGATTGTTCACCTCGCCCCACCTGAAGGATTTCCGTGAGCGTATGCGTGTCGATGGGCAGATGATCTCGGAGCAGCGTGTGGTGGAGTTCGTAGCTCACCATCGTGAGCGTATGCGCTCGCTCGACCTCTCATTCTTTGAGATGACTACGGCTATGGCCTTCGACTTCTTCTCGGATAGCGATGTTGAGGTGGCCGTCATCGAAACGGGCCTTGGCGGTCGGCTCGACGCTACCAATATCATCCACCCGATACTTAGCATCGTAACCAATATCGGTATGGATCACACCGATCTGCTGGGCGATACGTTGCCCGCCATAGCGCGCGAAAAGGCTGGTATTATCAAGTGTGGTGTGCCCGTTGTGCTGGGTGAGTCGTCGGAGGAGTATGATTCGGTCTTTGAGAATCGTGCCGCCGAACTATCGTCGCGGGTGATCTATGCCCAGCGCGATATTCAGCTTCTCGGACAGGATGTTACAGAGTGTGGTCAGCGGTTTGAGATTTGCCGTTGTCGTGATGGTCATCGCTTCTCGGTGGAGATTGATCTAAAGGGTGAGTATCAGCGTCACAATGTGCTTACGGTGGCCTCTGCTGCCGACTATCTTGATTGTCATACACCCATCACCATCAGTCGCCGAGTATTCCTCGACGGTATGGCTACGGCAGCCGCAACAACCTCCTTGGCAGGTCGCTGGCAACGACTCGGCGAGAAGCCTTTTGTTGTCTGTGATACGGGTCATAACGCCCACGGATTCAGATATGTAGCGGCGCAGCTCGCTGAATTGCTGGAGCGCCATACGGCCCTCTATTGCGTGATTGGCTTTGCCCGCGATAAGGAGATTGACAAGGTGTTGCAAATGTTACCTCAAGGGGCTCAATATATCTTCACGCAGGCAGCTACGCCGCGCGCTTTGCCGGCTGATGAGCTGGCCGCAAAGGCTGCTCAGGCAGGGCTTCGCGGTGAGGTGCAACCCTCCGTTGCCGAGGCTATGGCGCGGGCTCGAGAGTTGGCCAGCGAGGAGGATGCGATATTTGTCGGCGGCAGTAATTATGTCGTGGCAGAGATTCTATAGGGACAAAAAAAGAGGCTGTTGCGCAACAGCCTCTTTCGTTATTCACAACATCAAAACTGAATTCCTATTCTTGTCGCCATTTGGCGGGATCAAGCTTTTCCCATAGGACCCATGTTGATAATCGGGTCATCGGCAAGCGGAGCATTGCGATGGATCTCGATTTTTGCGATATTACTCTCATAGCGAGTAATATTCTCCTGCAGCGAGAGCAGCAATCGCTTGGCGTGCTCGGGCGTGAGGATTACGCGGCTCTTGACATTAGCCTTCTGCAATCCGGGGAGCGCAGTGGCGAAGTCAATGATAAACTCCGACGGCGAGTGAGAAATGATGGCCAGGTTGGAATAGTGGCCCTCGGCTACCTGCTCGGGCAGGTTGATCTCAATGCCTTGTTTTTGAAAATCTGCCATAAATCAACATTTATTACGGATACAAAATTAATATTTCTCGTCTGCGAGTATCGCCACTGGAGGTGAAAGTTTTCGATAATTTATTAACAATTTCTCGCATTTATCTCCGCCCAGGTGACAATAATCGCACCATATGGAGCGAATGTAGGCGCGGGGCTTTAATATTTCATATTAAATTCCTAACTTTGCACCCTGGAATTGAATTTTCATCCGCAATGATCGTAACAGCATTAGATATCTTCGTTCGTGGTATGGGTGTGGGTCTGGCCTCATCCATCACCGTTGGTCCCGTAGCCGTTCTCTGCATTCAGCGCACGCTGAGCAAGAATCGCCGTTCGGGTCTGGCTTCGGGTCTGGGTGTGGCTACGGCTGATATGATTATGGCAATTATCGCCTTCTTCTTCTACTCGATGCTGCAGGCGCAGATCGAGGAGTATAGCGCCATCCTGCAGGTTATAGGTGGTATATTTGTGGTGATTGTAGGTGTCTATATCTTTTTCCAGAACCCTGTGCCGCAGATTCGCAAGAATCGAGCCGGCAAGAGTAACCTGTGGCAGGACTATTCGTCGATGTTTGTCTTTACGCTGGCCAATTTCGTCGTTGTCATTCCCTATCTGCTGGCATTCTTCGCCATGTTCAATGTCGGCTTGCAGGCCGATGGCGATGTGGCCTCGCTTGTGCGTAGCGGCATGACTATCCTCGGATTCTTTGCCGGTGCCGTAGCGTGGTGGGTGGGGTTGACCCTTACCATCGACTACTTCCGTCGTCGTTTTCGTCCACGTCATATGCTTACGATCAACCACGTTGCAGGCATAATCATCGGCCTGCTGGGTGTATATACGATTATTTCAACCTTTTTTGATATTCTTCCCGTATAATGGAGCAGACCACTAAAAAGATAGTTATCGCCATCGACGGCTTTTCGTCGTGTGGCAAGAGCACATTCGCCAAGGCCATAGCAGCACGCCTGGGCTATATTTTTATCGACACAGGTGCGATGTATCGTGCCGTTACACTCTACGCTCTGGAGCATGGAGCCATCGTCGATGGCAAGGTTGCAGAGGATAGGGTCGTAGCCCTTCTGCCCGATGTAAACATCTCATTCCGCTTCAATGCCGAGCGCGGAGCCAGCGACGCCTACGTCAATGGCGAAAGGGTGGAGGATAAGATCCGCTCCATTGAGGTGAGCAATATGGTCAGCCACGTGAGCTCTATCGCCCAGGTGCGCGAGAAGCTTGTAGCCATGCAGCAGCAGATGGGTCGTGCGCGTGGTGTGGTGATGGATGGCCGCGATATCGGCACGGTGGTTTTCCCCGATGCCGAACTCAAGATCTTTATGACTGCTGATGCCCAGGTGCGTGCCGAGCGTCGTTATGCCGAACTCAAGGCCAAGGGCGACAATGTCACGATGGAGGAGATTCTGGAAAATGTCATCTCGCGCGACAAGGCCGATATGACACGCGAGATCTCTCCCTTGCGTCAGGCCGAGGATGCCGTTGTGCTGGATAATAGCCACATGAGCGTCGAGGAGCAGATGGCGTGGTTTATGGAGCGTTATGAGGGAATTGTAAATGCATAGCCTATGTACGTTGAGATAGATAAGAATTCGGGTTTCTGCTTTGGTGTGGTGCGAGCCATCTCGAAGGCTGAGGCTGCGCTGAAGGAGCTGGGTGGCGAGGTATATTCGCTGGGTGATATTGTCCACAACCGTATGGAGGTGCAGCGCCTTGAGAGTCTGGGTCTGCGTACCGTTACGCATGACGATATGTCGGATCTTGCTCATCGCGACCTCTTTATTCGTGCTCATGGCGAGCCCCCGACAACATACCAGCGAGCCGAGCAGCTCGGCATTCGCATCATTGATGCTACGTGTCCCGTGGTGGCGCAGTTGCAGCGTAAGGTTGTGGCCGCACACGAACAGATGCAGGGTGTGGGAGGTCAGGTTGTGATTCTGGGCAAGCGAGGCCATGCCGAGGTTGTCGGTCTGGCGGGTCAGGTCGAGCACCCTACCATCGTTGTGGAGCGTGAGGAGGATCTTCAGCAGATAGATTTCTCTCGTCCCATATTCTTCCTCTCGCAGACTACGCAGAGTCTGGCTCTCTTCTGGTCGCTGGCCGAAAAGATGAAGCAGCGTGTGGCAAGTGACGATATGCTTATTGTCGATGACACCATCTGCCGTCGCGTGTCGAACCGAGAGAAGGCACTGAGCGAGTTTGTTACGCGCTTCGATGTGGTGATCTTCGTATGTGGAAAGAAGTCGAGCAACGGCCGTGTGCTCTTCAACGTTTGTCGCAAGCACAATGAGCGTTGCTACAACATCGAGGAGGAGAGCGAGTTGCGGCCCGAGTGGTTCGAGGATTGTCAGAGCGTGGGTATCTGCGGTGCTACCTCTACACCAGCATGGCTTATGACGCGCGTGGCGGATTCGATAAGTGCAAGATTTGTTTAACGTAAAAACTTTATGATTATGAGATATTTGATTCGTTCGGTGAAATATTTGCTCGCTTTCTGCGTTATCTATTTGGCGGTTGTATGGCTCAGCCTGAAGACTACGCGAGGTATGGATGTAAGCGTGATGGATTATGTGCTGGCAACCCTGCAGACCACCAAGGGACAGCTTCTTATGGCGGCCGTGGTTGTTTTGTCGGCTCTCTATCCCCGCTTTGGCTTTATGACGCGTCGCGTGGAGTGCGATATGGAGGAGGAGCGTGACTCGCTGCTGGCGAATATGGCTCTTGCAGGCTACACGCTGCGCGAGGAGAGCGAAGGTCGCATGGTCTTTCGTGCCACCAGCATCCTGGATCGTATCGTGATGCTCTTCGAGGATGAGATTGTGGTCGAGCAGTATGCGCAGTGGATCAATATTACTGGTATCCGCCGCGGTGTGGCGAAGGTTATGTACCGTCCGTGGGGAAGATAAATTTTTAGTAAGATGAAAAGAGTGAAAAGATATGGCCTTATAGCGCTCATGGCGGCCGCTGCCGCTACGGGCATATGGGCTATGCGTGATGACTTTGGTCTGGGACGCAACATGGAGATTATGGTCAACATGATGCGCGAACTATCGACGCAGTATGTCGATGTGGTCTCGGCCGACGACCTTATGCAGGATGGTGCGATGGGTATGGTTCGCAATCTGGATCCATACACCGAGTATATGTCTGAGCAGGCTATGTCGGATTTTGAGTTTCAGGCTACGGGTAAGTATGGCGGTATAGGTGCCACGATCCGCATGAAGCGTGACAGCAGCGGTGTTGTCATTGCCCAACCATATAAGGGTTCACCCTCGGACAAGGCTGGCCTGAAGATTGGCGATAAGTTCGTTTCGATCGATGGCGAGGATGTTACCAAGGCTACCACAGATCAGGTGTCGTCGAAACTCAAGGGTACGCCCGGCACAAAGGTGCGCCTGGGTGTTAAGCGTCTGATGACAGGCAAGGTAGAGGAGATGGAGATTGAGCGCGAGCGTATCTCTATCCCCGGAGTGCCATATGCCGGCTACGTGGCTGATGGTATTGGCTATATACGCCATGACGACTTCTCGGATGGTTGCTACGACGATATGCGTGCCACCATCGAGCGCCTGCGCACTACGGGCGAGCTGAAGGGACTCATTCTTGACTACCGCGACAATGGTGGTGGTAGCGTTTCGGAGGCCGTAAAGATCCTCTCGATGTTCCTGCCCAAGGGATCGGAGGTAGTCAGGATGCAGGGTCGCACTCAGCGCACCTCGCAGACCTACTCTACCGAGTCGAATCCTGTCCTTCCGGATCTTCCTCTTGTGACGCTGATTAATGCCAACTCGGCCTCGGCTTCGGAGATTGTCTGCGGTGCGTTGCAGGATATGGATCGTGCCGTGCTGATGGGTCAGCGCTCATATGGCAAGGGTCTGGTGCAGAATGTTGTGCCGCTGGGCTATGATGCCTACCTGAAGCTTACCACAGCAAAATACTATATCCCCTCGGGACGATGCGTGCAGAGGGTGAACTATCAGGGCTCGGGTCGCGATGAGGTGGTGCCCGACTCGCTGATTAGCGAGTTCCGTACCCGCAATGGCCGCAAGGTCTATGATGGCAAGGGCCTGATGCCCGACGTAAAGCTCGATCCCGAGTATATCTCTACATTTGCCGTTGTGCTCTACAATCTGGGCTACATCGAGGATTTCCTCGACGAGTATATGCGTCGCAACCCCTCGCTTGAGGTGGATAACAAGACATTCTCCATTACGGACAAGGATTACGAGGATTTCATCCGTTTCATGGAGGATAAGGATGTGCCCTACCAGTCGCAGACTCGTCTGGCGCTGGAGGCTTTGCAGCGCACCTCGAAGCAGGAGCGTTATGACGACGACTTTGCCGAGGAGCTCAAGCAGATCGCCTCAAAACTCAAGGATCAGAAGTTGGATAACCTGCATAACTACCGTGCCGAGATTGAGAATCTGATCAATGCCGATGTGGTGTTGCGCCACAACTACCAGCAGGGTGTTGTGGAGTATAACGTCGTACGCGACAGCGCGGTGCTCAAGGCTGTGGATCTGCTGCGCGACGGAGAGCGTTATGCAAAGATTTTGCGAGAGCAGGATACTGAGAAGAATTAAGGAGAAATGAAATTATCGGGGCTTAAAATATCGTTTCGCAGCCGCATCGTGGTCATTGTCATCGGTGTGGTTCTGGCTGCATTGTCGCTGGTTTATACCTATAAACTCGCCGATATTCTGCGTCAGAAGGAGCAGAACGATGTGAACCTGTGGGTGGCCGCCATGGAGCGTGTCAGCCGCGAGGCCTTTGGTAACTATCTGGTCGATCCTCTCATCTCGCATATCGTCAGTACGCACAACAACATCCCCTTCATCATCACGGATGAGAACCTGGAGCTGGTGATGAGCAACCGCATCGACGAGGATATATTGGAGGATCCGGAGCGATTCCGCCATAAACTCAACGAACTGACCGAGGAGAATACCCCCCGCACGGTGCGACTGATGTGGCCGAGCAACCGTAGTCATATCATTTTCTATGGTCGCTCGGATCTGCTCACGGCACTCTACTACTTCCCTTATGTGCAGTGGCTTATTATATTCATCTTCCTGATATTCACCTACATCGCTCTGCAGTCCACCAAGCAGGACGAGCAGAATCGTGTGTGGATTGGTCTTGCGAAGGAGACTGCCCACCAGCTGGGTACGCCCATATCATCGCTTCTGGGATGGACCGAGGTGTTGCGCTCGATGGATGTCGATGGCGCAGCGCTCGATGAGATGAATAAGGATCTGCAGCACCTGATGAAGATCGTCGAACGTTTCTCGAAGATCGGCTCCGAGACAGAGCTCTCGCCCAATAGCGTCAATGAGGTGGTAGGCGAGACGGTGATGTACTTCCGCAAGCGTGTGCCACGCAATGTGACGCTCTCGTATAATGGTCTTGCGATGGCTCCCGTCAAGGCTAACATGAATGTGGCTCTGTTTGAGTGGGTGGTGGAGAACCTGATGAAAAATTCGCTCGATGCCATGCAGGGTCAGGGTGAGCTGGAGGTGCACCTCTCGTCAAGCGAGAGGTCGGTATATATCGACGTGAGCGATACGGGTAAGGGTATCGCCAAGAGCAATTGGAAGCGTATCTTTGAGCCCGGCTTTACCACCAAGACACGTGGCTGGGGTCTGGGTCTTTCGCTGGCGCGCCGTATTGTTGAGGATTATCACCATGGCAAGATTGCCGTGGCCAAGAGTGAGGTGGGACGCGGTACTACGATTCGCATAACGCTTAAACGTATTTTCGAGTAATGGCTATCGATTCGCTTCGCCTATCGGGTCTTGACACCCTCTCCGAGCGTGCGCTTCGTCGTCTGACGGATCGCTGGACGGGAGAGTTGTATTCGGCCGATTCGGTTGAGATCATCTCTTATGAGGAGGCAGCTACGCCCGATACCTTCCACTCCATCGTGGAGGGGTGGCAGCGTGCGCGCGAACTCTACCACGATGCCGATGTTGATGCTGTTATGGGGCAGGGCAGTCATCTGGCTACGGGTGTCATACCGGGTGGAGTTGTCGAGTCGGGTGAGGCTCTTGCCGAGCAGGTTTTGCACTCTACTACGTGGTGGAATCCCGCGGCATGGAGCGTAGAGATGTTCAATTTTCTGGTAGTAGCACTCTTTCTGTACTATATATTTTGTCTTTATCGTTATTTCGACGATGTGAAGGCTTTGCTTTCGTCTGTTTTCCACCACGATGTGGTAGCGTCGGGACGTGTGGCCGAGCGTCGTCGCAGCGATATATTTTATGGTTCATTGGGCAAACTCTTCATGCTGGGTGTCTGCTTCGTGGGAGTTATCGCCACGGGTGCTACGATGCACCTCGATGCAGCCCTGTCGCACGAACTGATGTTCTACGCACCGTTTGCCGTTATGGCTCTGTTTCTGATAGTTATCCTTGCACAGAACCTTGTGCTTGGCGCTATAGGCATGGTCACGCACTCCATGGGAGAGGTGGCATCGTTGCTGCGCATTCGTCTGTCCTATTTCGTGCTGGCCACCCTTCTCTCGGCACCTCTGCTGCTCATTGCCATTACCGGCCAGGGACAAACCTACGATGTGTGGCTCGAGATAGGATGCGTGGCGGCAGCCATAGCCTTAATTTTATTTGTGAGAGAGAGTATTGGATTCTTTATTTCCAAAAAAGTTTCGATTTTGCATTGGATTTTGTACCTTTGCACCGTCGAAATTTTGCCGTTCACACTTTTGTGGCAGGCGGCAGTTCGCTTGAGGTAGTAATATAATAAAAAGTAATGTTAAAGAGAGTTTTGATTTCGCAGCCGCGCCCTGCGGTTTTGGAAAAGTCACCTTTTTTCGAATTATCAACAAAGCATAAGGTTGAGGTAGATTATAAGCCCTTGATTCGTGTTGTAGGCGTTACACTGAAGGAGTTTCGCGCACAACGTATAGAGATCCTCGACCACACAGCCGTAATCTTTACATCACGCACAACCGTCGACAGTTTCTTCAAGATCTGCGAGGAGGCACGTATCACCGTACCCGAGACTATGAAGTATATCTGCAATACGGAGGCTGTAGCACTCTATCTTCAGAAGTATATTGTCTATCGCAAGCGTAAGATCTCTTTCGCCGATGGCACCTTTACCAATCTGCTGGAGCTGATCATCAAGCACAAGAGCGAGCGTTTCCTGCTTGCCCTGAGCGAGCCGCATAAGCCCGAGTTGCCGGAGACACTCGAGAAGTTGAAGATGAACTTCAATCCCGTGATCCTGGCGCGTACCGTTGCCGCTGATATGAGCGACCTGAAGCCCGCAGATTATGATGTGATGGCTCTCTACTCGCCCTCTGATGTGAAGAGTGTTATGGAGAACTACTCTGTGGAGGAGTTGCCTGTTATCGCCACCTTTGGTGAGGCTACGCTGCGCGTTGCGCTTGAGGCTGGCATGAAGGTTAGGGCTGCTGCTCCATCGCCCGAGGCTCCCTCGATGGCCAAGGCTCTGGATATCTATATCGCCAAGGTGAAGAAGGGTGAGCAGGTTGCCGATGTTGAGATTCACACCGACGATGCCAAGGAGGAGTTCATCCGCACACAGCAGAATAAGCTCGCCAAGAAGAGCCGTGTACGTAGCACAACCACTACCGAGAAGAAATAACTATCACTATGCCCGATTGCTCCCTTCCACGTGCCGAGCGTCTTCGCTCGCTGACAGCCATACGTCGTATGTTCGACCAGGGGCAGGGGGGCTTTGTCTATCCTTTTCGATATGTTTACCTTATTGAGAGGGATGATGTGGCGTGTGAACGCGGTGTGGAGGTGATGTTCTCCGTGCCCAAGAAATTCCATAAGCGGGCCAACCGTCGCAATCTGCTCAAGCGTCGCACGCGTGAGGCCTACCGCCTCAATCGTGAGGAGCTGAGAGCGCGACTAAACGAAGCCGGAGCGCATATTCAGATGGCATTTATATACTCAACCAAGGAGTGTCACTCGTATAAAACTATCGATCATGCCGTGCAACGAATCCTGCAACAGATTTCTGAACGTGTGTAAGCGCGTGGCTACGTGGCCGTTTGTGGCGTTGGTGAAGTTTTATCAGTATTGCATATCTCCTTTTACGCCACCCTCATGCCGATATACCCCCACATGCTCGCAGTATGCTGTTGAGGCTCTGCGCAAGTATGGTCCACTGAAAGGTTGCTGGCTTACGCTCAAGCGACTTGCGAGGTGTCATCCGTGGGGTGGGAGTGGGTATGACCCTGTTCCATAGACAAAGTGACTATAAACGTGAATTTCTGCGTTACACTCAACCCAAAAACAAAATAAAAAGGCTGCTATTGTTTAGCAGCCTTTTTCTATATCAATGTCATCCCAGCCTCGCGGCAAGCTTTGCGCATATCTTCGGGCCAGATGCTCGACTGTGTTTCGCCAACGTGAGCTTTATGCAGCAAGATCATACACAAACGGCTCTGTCCGATACCGCCACCGATGGATTGCGGCAATGATCCTTCGATCAGGCGGCGATGGAAGTATAGAGCCTTGCGCTCCTCCTTGCCGCTCTCGCGGAGCTGTCTTTCGAGTGCCTCACGATTTACACGAATACCCATCGAAGAGAGCTCGATCGAACGCTCCAGCACTGGATACCATATTAGCAGGTCGCCATTCAGACCCGCCAGACCTGTCTTCTCATCCACGGTCGAGTAGTCGTCATAGTCGGGGGCACGACGATCGTGCTTCTCGCCATTGCTCAGAGTACAGCCTATACCTATAATAAATACCGCACCATACTCCTTGCAGATGGCATCCTCGCGCTCCTTGGCCGAAAGGGTGGGGTAGCGCTTGAGCAGCTCCTCAGCGTGGATGAATGTAATCTGTTCGGGCAGGAAGGGCTTGATTTGGGGGTATGTCTCACAGATGTGATACTCGGTACGCAGTATGGCGCCATAGATGCGCTCCACGATGCGCCTGAGATACTCCACCGTGCGCTCGCTCTCGGGCATTACACGCTCCCAGTCCCACTGATCGACATAGAGAGAGTGCAAGTTGTCCAGCTCCTCGTCAGCGCGGATGGCGTTCATATCGGTGATGATGCCGTAGCCCTCGGGCACCTCGTACTCAGCCAGCGTCACTCGCTTCCATTTGGCGAGCGAGTGTACCACCTCGGCCTCAGCCTCGGCCATATCCTTTATGGGGAATGTCACGGGGCGCTCCGTTCCGCTCAGGTCGTCGTTCATACCGAGTCCTTTCAACACAAAGAGCGGTGCAGTCACACGGCGCAGGCGCAATTCGGTTGAAATGTTGCTCAGGAAGAAATCCTTGATCTGCTTGATTGCTATCTCGGTCTGCTGAAGGCTCAGCGCTGCCTGATAGTTGTGCGGGATGAAGAGCTGACTCATAGTCGTAGGAGGTTTGTATTAACGAAAAAACCTTCCAAATATTTGGAAGGCTTTCTTTTGTAGTGGATAGGGGATTCGAACCCCTATGTCATGCGTGAGAGGCATGTATCCTAGCCCTTAGATGAATCCACCATTTTTGTTTTGACACTGCAAATATACGGCAAAAATCGGACTCTGCAAATTTTTGTACAAAAAAAATGCAAAAAATCGCATTTTTGTCCCTCCAAGAGCAGGAAAACCTCTATTTTGGGGCCTTCAAGCATCCAAAAGAGGGAGTGAAATTACGATTGTCCGTGATTTTTTCGTATATTTGCTATACTCCGTCCTCAGGACAGCATGAAAAACTAACCGCTAACAAGAAGAAGTTATGAAAAGAAAGGATTTTATCTTCCAGACAGCCGTCGGCCTGGCCGCTTTAGGTGTTGGAATGAGTTGCTCTCAGCAGAAGAGAGTCTCTATTCCAAAGTTCGGTCCTCAGACTGCAACTGCTCCGATGGGTGATATTCGCTCACTGTTGCTCCATTTGGGTCGTAATATGTGGTGCGACTACCCCAGCGTGCTTATGGGCGAAAATTATATTGAGGGTTCAAAGACTCTGGTTCGTAAACCCTTTACAAATATGGTCTGGACTGATGAACGTTGGCGTTATACTGTCGATTACGCGGCTAAGGCCGGCATCAATATGATTGTCATCGACCTGGGTGAGGGTTTGTTCTATCCCAGCCATCCCGAGTTTGCTATCGAGGGTACGTGGAGCGTAGAGAAGATGCGCGAGGAGATTGCATATATGAACAGCCTGGGCATCGAGGCCATTCCGAAGTTAAATTTCTCTACTACGCACAATGGCTGGATGTGCGACTATACTCATATGGTGTCGTCACAGCCCTACTATCGCATGTGCGAGGAGGTGATCAGCGACGTGATGGAGATCTTTGGTCATCCCCGATTCTTCCATATCGGTATGGACGAGGAGCGAGCAAACTTCCTCGAGGGCGAACAGTCGCACTACATTTGCGTGCGTAAGGGCGATGTGTGGTGGGAGGATTTCCTGCATATTGTCCGTACGGTGGAGTCACACGGCGCTCGCGTTTGGATGTGGAGCGACTACTGCTGGTGGAATGAGGATTTTTACGAGCGTTGCCCGAAGAGTGTGATTCAGCAGAACTGGTTCTATGACGAGAAGTATGGAGGCTTCGACATCGAGACTAACACAACGTCAAACGTGCGAATATTGAAAGCCTATGTGAAACTGGACGAGGCTGGTTTCGATCAGGTTCCCTGCGGTACCAACTGGGTGGGAGAGACTCGCCGTCAGCTTGGCGTGGGAGCCGACGATGTGATTGGCAAGTTGGTGCAGATGTGTCGCAAAACCGTCTCAAAAGAGCGTCTTAAGGGCTTTATGATGGCTCCGTGGATGTTGGCTATGGATGATGAAGAGACCTACCAGAAGGTGCTGCGAGGCATTGATCTAATGCAGGAGGCAATGAAATAGAGCGCAAAAAGTGTAACGAGATGGGGCGGTGCTGAGTCAATCGGGCTGCCCCTTTTTATATGTATAGAAAAACTGCCCAGCCGTAAGGCCAGGCAGTTTTTATCATTTGTGAGCCTTGCGGGGCTCGTCAATTAAATCCTACAACTCCTTCACGCGGATGTTGCGGTACTTGATACCCTCGCCGTGACCACACAAACCGATGTGACCCTTCTTGTTAAAGAGGCCGGGGTGGTTGAGTTTATCCACGGTGTAGGGGTTCTTGTCGTTGCCATCGGGAGCCACGTTGTGACCCTTCGTTGCGGTGCGGATGTTACCATCGACGATAACCTGGCCATCAACCGTTACGGTGATGCGGTCGCCCTTTACGCGGATCTCCTCCTGGTGCCACTCGCCCAGTGCGCCCCACTTGATGCGCTTTGCGGGGATGATACCATATACCGAGCCGTGTACCTGATACTCGCGCAGGTTCTTGTAGATGGGTGAGTCGTGGTGCAACACCTGAATCTCCATGCCGTGATATGCAGCATCTACGCCCATAGGGGTGCGGATACCGATACCGTTGTTCACGCCGTCGCGGTCGAAGCAGAACTCAAAGCGAAGCACAAAGTCCGAGTACTCCTTCTTAGTATAGAGATTGCCTGTTGTGCCGTAAGCCGCTGTAACATACATGTAGCCGTTCATAGGCTGGTATGCCTCCAGGTTACCTGTCCATGCGTCCATATTCTGACCGTCGAACAGGAGCTCGAAGCCCTCCTTCTGCTCTGCCTCTGACAGCGGAGTGAGGATAGATACGCCCTCGCGAGCCTTGTTGTCGTTGATGAAGTTCTCAATATCCTTGCGCTTGTAAACAGCGTCGCCATCATTTACCGTAGCTGCAACTTTCTCCAGTAAAGTCTTCACCTCAGCTGAGTAGAACTCGGGGTGCTTTGTAGCAATCTCCAGAACGGTGTTGGCAGCAGCCTGAGCTGTAGCCTCTGTGTCCATATACTCTGCAGCAAGCATCATGGCGGGATAGGTCTGCGTAGCAGAGAGTACGCTCAGTGCCTGATTCTTCAAGCGTACAGAGGGGTTAGCCTCGATAGCCTTGCGGTAGTTCATGTACTTCTGATCGTTGTTCAGCGTAGCTGATGACTGCGTCAGAGCGATGAAGCGAGCCAATGCCTTCTCCTTGAGTGTGGGGTTGGCAGCTGCCTCCAACAATGTGGGCAGTACGCTGTCGTCATTGAGCGTGCACAGACCCTCAAATGCTGCGGCCTGCGCCTCGCCTATTGATGACTTGTAACCAGCAACGATAGGCTCTACAGCCTCCTTCGCACCTGTAGCGGCGAGGATGGGGTAGTAGATATGCTTCTTCGCACCAGCCTTTGCCATGCGATCCTGAATCATCTTGGCCTGCTCTGATGCGCTCTTCTCCTGAATAGCCTTCAGGATAGCGTCGCCCATAGGCTTGCCCTGCTCGAAGAGGTTGCACAGCGCAGCGAAGTTAGCCTCCACGGCGTTGGTCGTAAGGGCGGGGATAGCAGTGTCGTCGCCGCCATTGTCAACCCATACCAGCACCTTCGATGCAGCAGCGGGGATACGACGTGATGCAAGCACCTGCTTTGCGATGGCACGAGCCGATGAGTTGGTATCCATAACGCGAACAAACTCGTCGTTGATCTTGCCATTGAACGAGAGAAGACCTGCAATCAAAGCCTCCTCTACAGCCTTGCTGTTCTGCTCCTTAACCATGCGGTTGATAAGTGCCTTCAGCGCGATGTCGCCGCCAATCTTCGATGCAGCCGCAATAGCAGTAGTGGCGATCTCGTCGTTAGCACTTGCTACGAAGGGAGCAATCGCTGCAGCCTGCTTCTCGGCGTGGTTAGCACCCAGCCAGCTCAAAATATCAATCTTCGCATCGTCGATTGCCTTTGGCAATGTAGCGGCCACGGTAGCATAGGTAGCATCGGTTGCAAACTGCTCCGCAACGCGCAATGCGCCATAGCGGTAGTCGCGGCAATCGCCCTTGATGGCCTTCAATACCAGGGGCATGATAGCCTCACCCTTGATCTGTGCCAACAGATCCAGACCTGCAATGCGCACGTTGGGCTTCTCAACCTTCAGAAGCTGCTTTGCAGCCTTCTCCACCACCTTCTCGTCGTGACGCATCAGGTGACCGTTCAACAGGTGAAGGTATGCACCGTAAGCGTTGGTAGGCTCATAGGTGTAGCCAGCCTCCTTGGCAGCAGCGGCCAGAACCTTAGCTGCGGGCTCGCCACCCCATGCACCCAGAGCAGTGTAGATCTGAGTCTTGAGCTCGGGTGTAGCGCCATTCAGCCACTCGATGAGGATAGGCTCGCCATCGTGGAAGTGGCTCTTGTATGATGCGATCTGCGCCAACAGCACCTTGCTGATGCCGTTCTCGGCCTGCTCGGCCATCAGGTGCTCGACAGCGTGGTCGGTACCCTTAACCGATGCCAATGCGCGAGCAGCGAAGTTAGCCATGTATGAATCCTTCAAGTACTCTGCAAAGAAGTGTGCGTCGTCGCCCGTAGCACAAATCTGCAGGGCAGTCATCAGGAACGCCTTGTTGGGGTTGTTTGTGGTCTTCTTGATAGCGGCTTTCAAGCCTGCACGCACGCCCTCACGCATTGCTGCACCCTCCTTCGTAACGTAAGAGGCAACGCCATTTACGGCATACTCAACGGGTGAGTTGTTCACACCCTCGGCCATAGGCTCCAGCATCATTGCGAGCATTTCGATACCCTCGGCACCCGTAGCGGCCAGCTCGGCCATAACCTGATTGTATACAGCAGGTGTCTCGGCGGGCATCTGCGCCAGTGCATCCGATACGATGGTCGATGTGGCGCGGTTGCGGTTGTCCTGCGCGTTTACAGCCACCAAGGGCATTACGAGCAGGGCGAGTATAATAAGAAATCTTTTCATCGTTGTCATTTTTAGCTGTTTAGGTTAGAATGTCCAGGGAGCACGCATGGGCTGATCGATAAGTGCGTTGGCAGCATCGTCGCCAATGAACTGCAACTTCACGGGGTCGAACTCCAGCGAACGGTTCAGGCGCAGAGCGCACAGACCCATATTCACGATCGTAGCCGAGCGGAAACCGTTGATCTCGTTCAGCGCAAACTTCTCGCGTGAGTGGATACACTTGATGAAGTCGGTGTTCTGAGGCTCGGGATCGGGCAACTCGGCCAGCTTATCCATGATGTTAAATGCGGGCTGACCGTTGAGCTCGCAGCGGAAGCCCTGATAGAGTTTACCGTTGGGGCCCTCGATGTAGGGAGCTGTGGGGTCGCCGTGCTGCTCACCCTGCAGGATGATCTGACAACCGTCAGCATATGTATAGACAATCTTACGCCATGTGCCGATTGCATCCCAGTGCTGCTCGGGAGCATCCACCTCCACCTTCACGGGTGATGTGTCGTCCTTGCCCAGGATATACTGTACGGGGTCGATGTAGTGCTGACCCATATCGCCAAGACCACCACCATCGTAGTCCCAGTAACCACGGAAGGTCTGGTGAGTACGGTGCTCGTTGTAGGGCTTGTAGGGTGCGGGGCCGAGCCACAAATCGTAGTCCAGATTCTTGGGGATGGGCTGCTCTACCAGATTCTCCTTACCTACCCAGAAGAATTTCCAGTTAAAACCGGTGTAGCCTGAGATGGTAACCTTCAAGGGCCAGCCCAAAAGGCCGCTATCCACCAGCTTCTTCAAGGGCTTAACCGTTGTGCCCAAGCCGTAGAAGGTATCCTTGAAGCGGAACCATGTGTTCAGACGGAAGATACGACCATTCTGACGCACAGCCTCCATTACTCGCTTACCCTCGCCGATGGTACGGGTCATAGGCTTCTCGCACCAGATATCCTTGCCGGCCTTTGCAGCCTCGACAGCCATCAGGGCGTGCCAGTGGGGAGGAGTGGCGATGTGAACAACATCGACATTGGGGTCGTTGATCAGATCGCGGTAGAGGTGATAACCCTTTACGGTCTCACCCAGACGCTCCTTCGAAAGATCAACACCCTTCTGCAGGTGCAAATCATCTACGTCGCACACGGCTACCAGACGGCACTGCTCGTTGCTCGAAAAGTGGTTCTCACTGAAACCGATACCACCCATACCGATGATACCCTTGGTCAATTGGTCGTTGGGCGCAATGTGACCGGGACCTCCGAGTACGCGGCGCGGAATGATAGTCAGCGCAGCCAGACCACCCAGAGATTTTAGAAATTCTTTTCTGTTGATTGCCATAATATGTGAATTTTTAACGTGTATTGTCTCTTTTCAACCTCATGCGGCAGAGGTTATAATCGTTGTAAAGTTACGCTTTTAATTCCGAATCGCAAAATTTTATACTTCGTATAATCATAATCATTAGTTTTTGTGTGCTATTTTGTAGTAGGCCTGCGATCAAGTGCAGTCGAGAGTGGAATTTTTGCGAAAATTTTGTATCTTTGTTTTATTCGAGAAAACAATTTAAATAGATATTACGATGAAAGATTTATTTTGCGTAAAAGGCCGTGTCATTGCCATCACAGGTGCTACGGGTATTCTCGGTTCGTCGATGGTCGAGCACTTTGCCTCTGTAGGGGCTCGTGTGGTGATTATGGGTCGCAACCGCGAGGCTGGTGAGCGTCTGGAAAAAGCTGCCCGCGAGGCTGGTGGTGAGGCTATGTTCCTGGAGTGTAATGTGCTTGATAAGTCATCGCTGGAGCGTTGCTATGACGCTATTATGGAGGCCTATGGCCGCATCGATGTGCTCATCAACGGCGCCGGCGGCAACCAGGCTGCGGCCACCGTTCCGCCCGATAAGACCATCTTTGATCTTGATATCGACGCCGTGAAGCAGGTCGTTGAACTCAACCTCTTCGGCACCATCCTGCCCACAATGGTCTTCGTCAAGGCTATGGTTAATCAGGGCGGCGGCTCGATCATCAACATCGCTTCGGAGGCGGCCTTGCGTCCTCTGACACGTGTGGCGGGCTATGGCGTGGCAAAGGCTGCCGTTATCAACTGGACAAAGTATATGTGTGGCGAGCTGGCTATGAAGTTTGGCGAGGGCTTCCGCGTAAATGCTGTTGCGCCGGGCTTCCTTCTGACCAACCAGAATCGCGACCTCTTGACCAATCCCGATGGCTCACTTACGCCCCGTGCCGAGACCATTATTGCACATACACCGTTCAAGCGCTTTGGTGAGCCCGAGGAGCTGCTCGGCACACTGCAGTGGCTGGCATCCGATGCTTCGAAATTCGTTACGGGCACGCTGACTGTAGTGGATGGCGGTTTTGATGCATTCTCAATTTAAACATACATAAGAAGGTGATTTCTGCGTTACACTCGTTCTCGAAATCCTCATTTACGTCTGAGTAAACTGCGGTTTCTCGAACTTCGTAAGCCTTGAAATCCCTCTCTTTCTGTATGTTTAGGGTAGTAAATATATGGTAATTTAGAATAAAATTTATGATACTTTGTACCCAATCGTGGCGTTGGTACGGACCCAACGACCCCGTAACGCTGAGTAATATCCGTCAGGCAGGAGCCACCGACATTGTGCACGCCCTGCATCACATCCCCAATGGCGAGGTGTGGCCCGTTGAGGAGATTCGCGCACGTCAGCAGATGGTGGCTGAGGCTGGTCTAAGGTGGAGCGTTGTGGAGAGTGTTCCCGTGCACGAACACATCAAGACGCAGGAGGGTGATTACCAGCGATATATCGACAACTACAAGCAGTCGATTCGCAACCTCGCCGCCTGCGGCATCCACTGCATAACCTACAACTTTATGCCCGTGCTGGACTGGACCCGCACCGACCTGGCGTACGAGGTGGAGGATGGCTCGCGAGCTCTGCGCTTCGAGCGAGCGGCCTTTATGGCTTTCGACATCTACATCCTGCGTCGTCCCGCTGCCCAGAGCGAGTATTCGGACGAGGAGAAGGCTGCCGCAAAGGCCCGTTTCGATGCTATGACCGACGAGGAGCGCGAGCGCCTCACACGCAATATGATTGCCGGCCTGCCCGGCTCGGAGGAGAGTTTTACCGTCGAGCAGTTCCAGCAGGCGCTGGACCGTTATGCCGACATCGACGCCGAGCGTCTGCGTGCCAACCTGATCTACTTCTTACGCGAGGTGTGCCCCGTGGCCGATGAGTGTGGCTCGCAGATGGTTATCCACCCCGACGATCCTCCATATCCCATCCTTGGTCTGCCCCGTATTCTGTCTACGGCGGAGGACTTCCGTCGCCTGATTGAGGCGGTGCCCAACCCCTCGAATGGCTTGTGTCTCTGCACGGGCTCGTTTGGCGTGAGAGCCGACAACGACCTGCCGCAGATGATGCGCGAGTTTGGCGAGAGGGTAGGCTTCGTGCATCTGCGCTCTACGCGCCGTGATGCGGAGGGTAACTTCCAGGAGGATAACCACCTGGAGGGCGATGTGCCTATGTATGAGGTGATGCGCGCCCTGCTCGAGATTCAGCAGCAGTGGGGTCGCAGCATCCCGATGCGTCCCGACCATGGTCACCAGATGTGCGACGACCTCAGTCGCACCTCAAACCCCGGCTACTCGTGCTACGGACGTATGCGAGGCCTTGCCGAGCTGCGAGGTCTTGAAATGGGAATCGCCTACTCTTTATTTAAGTAGGTAGTCTGGCTGATGACGACGAATGTGCCTAATAAGGCTCTTTTGTCGTTATGCTTGTCCTCGAAATCCTCATTTACGTCGAGTAAACTGCGGTTTCTCGGACTTCGCAAGCCTAAAAATAGCCTCATTATTCACATTCTATTGTAGAA
>JAFOXS010000152.1 GCA_017391665.1 Alistipes sp.
CCCTCATCAGGCTATCAGGGTAATATGATTATGACCGACGAGTGGTTCAACGAGTATATGTTCCGTCTGGTAGTGGAGAAGAAGTATGTTCCCGCTGACATCATGAAGATGCTCGAGCAGAAGCCCATCATGCTTCCCTCGTGGGATCCTATGTTTGCTCCCGAGCAGTAAAAGATATATCGAGAATAAATAATAGTGGCGTATGCAGAATCTAAGCAGTTCACAGCATACGCCACTTGTTATTAGTATATAAATCTATTTAGACCACTGGTTGCGAAGGCGTTTTGGAAGTTCGCTATACTTAATTCCAATCATCATCGTCAGGGTCTTTTGCATCGTAATAAAACAAGCAAACATAATCACAAAGCCCCAAATATAGTCGGTAGCTGAGGCGAGGTTATTCTGCTCTAACCATACAATCAGCGCAATACTTACCAGCAATTCCAATTCTGCGGTGATTAAGCCGGGCGAATAGAACTTCGGCAGACGGAATAGGCGAATTGCCATCAGATGAACATAGCCCTCGAATATGCCAAGAGCCGCGGTTACCAAGATGAAGATTACGCAGTCATCCCAGAAGAATGGAACGAAAGTAAAAACCATAAGCAAGATGCTGGTTGGAATACGGCTCGCCAATTTTTGTTCTTGCGACACATCTTTTCCGAGCATGCCAGAGATGAGGTCAACAAAACCTCCCGGATAATGCATCTCCTCCCATTCGTGCAGGATAAAGAGTAGATTAAATACCATTACAAATTTCTGAATAACTGATAAGTTATCCATTAATGCTCCTGCAAGGAGTAACCCGAGCGAAATCACGGTGTAGATTTCGAGAGCATAACGTCTAATAAATTTTCCCATAGTTTTATTTTTTTAAGGTTTATATCCTTATCTGCTTAGTCGAGCAATGCCGTTCTTAATCGAAAATTCTGTTGCCTCATACTCTGCGAAGCCGTAGCGTGTGTTGCGATTTTTGCAGATAAGCACGGGTGAAAGAATCATCACAACTGCGAAGATAACGCCTCCGGCAGCGGGCCAATAACGCATATAACTTCGTAACATAATTGTATGTGGGTTTCGAGTTTATACAAATTTCGGAATTTTTGCGAGGTTATGTGTTATCCTGTATAGGTCGTTTATTATCTTTTCAACACTTATTTGCGATTTTTATGGCTAATTTGACTTGTTATGTTATCTTTGTAGTATGGTACAGATAAATAAGATTGAGATAGATATTCTTGCCGGGTTCAAGGATGCAACACTTATTTCGCACCCAGATTTTGCCATTAACCGAGGCGTTGAGCTCGCTACGGCTATTGGACGTGTGATGAAGATGGGCGAGCCTTATCGCTTTATGGAGAATCGCATCGTTAGGGTGTTGCGCGGATTTATTAGCTTCTCTATTAACCTGCGCGAGTATCGAATCACAGAGGGCGAGGCTTTATATATAGGGCAAAACTCTGTGGCAGAGATTATCGACTATGATGCTAACTCGGTCGTCGATTTGCTGGGTTTTGCACTCTCCGTAGAGAACGAAAATATCAAAGAGGAGTACCTAATTGGTAGGGATAACGAGTCGTGGATGGAGGAGTATTTTCGATTGATATACACCATTTCTGCTACGCAACCATTCGATAGGCGAAGTGTTGAACACCTACTATTATCACTACACTATCGCATAGTGGATAGCATAGAGAGTAGCTCCCATCCTGTGGGGCGCAGAGAGGAGCGGCTTCGCTTGTTTATTGAGCAACTTAACTCACATCACGGTAAGCATGACCTCGCTTTCTATGCCGAGCGGATGAATATCTCGCCTCAGTATCTCAGTCGTTTGGTATTTGAGGCAAGTGGCACATCGGCGAGCGATTGGATAAATCGTGTGGTCACAACGCAAGCAAAACTGCTTCTGCGTAGTACACAATATACTATCGAGCAGATTGCCGAGAAGCTCCACTTTTCGACAACGCCCTATTTTTGTCGTTTCTTCAAGCGCGAGGTTGGCTTTACCCCAACTCAATATCGAGAAAAGTAATATCTGTTTTTTCGACGTTTTATTATTTTGTAAGCCTCTGATAATAAGCAATAGTAACTGCGCAGTAACTATCTATCTGTGTAGTAACGTCTTGTTTTTTAGAGTTTTGAGATTTATTTTTGTCTAACGAAAATTTAAAAAATCAGAACACTATGAAACAACTTTTTATCTCTTTGTGTGCCCTCATTGCGGTGGCTTGCTCTACGAAGGAGCACACACCTGTACTTTTGTTCGATAAGTCGCACGGTCAGTGTCTGGGTAGTTCCTATACGGCCGATGTCGTGCCCGACTATGAGAAGATGGCAGCCGACAATGGCGCAGAGTTCGTCGTTAATGAGGATCAGCCCCTGAATGAGGCTACGCTTGCGGGTGTGGATGTGGTGTTGATGCTCTCGCCCCTGCAGCACGACCTGCAGAAGAATATCACCACCGAGGAGGCCACGGCGCTGGTGAACTTCATCAAGCGTGGCGGTTCACTCATCGTCTTTGTGGATGAGGAGGCGCACCGCGTGCTGTTGGAGCCTTATAATATCAATGCGGTGACAAAGCCATTCGGTGTAGAGTTTGGCTACGACAATAAGATTGCTTTTAACAATGGCGCTGTGTCGTTCGAAAACGATATTTTCAAGGGTCGCTATGAGGTGCCCTGCACGGGTATGCGTAGCGTGAAGGGTGGTATCCCTGCCAGCGTGTGTATGGACGATGGATTCCTGCACGCCACGTATGTTGAGCTGGAGAATGGTGGCAAGCTCTTCGCCTGCGCCGAGACTATGGTTGCCCTGCTGATGGGTGGCGACGAGGATGTCGAGCGTAAAGGCCCTACCCGCCGCACTCCCGAAGGAAAGATGACACAGACTGGCTGGTTTGGTAAGGATAGCCGTCAGTATATGGCCGATTTGATTGCCTGGTCGCTGAAATAAAACACATTCTATAATAGAAAAGGCTGCCCCTGCGGGGACAGCCTTTTTTGTTATCAGAGTGAAAATACTCGCTATTTAAGCGAAAACCACTCGCCCCACGCCATTACCACGTAGTCGTGTTTGACGGGCTGCAACTTCTGGAATGTGAGCCAGAAGGCCTCGCGGTGGTCGATGGTGTGGCCCATCTCGTTTTCGTGGCCCGTAACCACGTAGCGAGGATTAAAACCCTTGATGGCGTCTGCAATC
>JAFOXS010000099.1 GCA_017391665.1 Alistipes sp.
AAAGCTATATGCCGATGGTGGCAGGACATATCAAGCACGCAAAACCTCATCTGCAGACTTTGGGCTTGGTCCTTTACTGTGTGCAGGCCCTGGAAAAAGCCGTGGATTCCTTTGACTTCACGCAAAATAGCGAACCTTTTTCCCACCGCTTAAGCTGGTGGCTGCGGCAGGCAGTTGCGGAGTATATTGTCAGATAAAGCGTCTTGGATATTACAGGAACGGTCAGTTTTTTGTTGCTTTTTGGCAGATGCTGTTGTAGAATAACAAAAGTATCAAAAAGGAGCGAAACGCTATGTTCGATCAGGATTACAGTAAGAAAGTTTGGATCATCAGTATCATTATGGCTGTCGGTGCCATTGCCATGGACATTGGCCTGTTGCTGGGTGAAGACGGCATTATGAAGGACACTGTTTGGATGACCCTGCCTTTGACGGTTTACATTCTTTACAAGTGCATTCAGGGCCTGAAAAAGAAGATCGACGAAGAAAAGAACGGATAATATGTCATAACCCCGGAGCCTGTACTCCGGGGTTATTTTGCAGACGGAGGAAACCTATGATCTATACAGTGACCCTCAACCCTCTTCCGATCTATGTCGGCCTTCCAGTTGATACCGTCGAAGTTAAGGAACAGACGCTCGCGCTTGAAGCCCTCGGGTACTGTAAACTCATTGCGATACCAGAAGTTTGAGTTGAAGAACGACTCCGAAATCTGGAAGATGTTGTCAGCATAGTTGGGGTTGGGCACGGCGCCGGCATTCTTGTAGCTCGTAAGAACGGTGCCTGGTACGGTGGCTACGATCCAATCCTCGTCATTAAAGTCGGCTGCAGCAATAGCCTCACCCGTAGCCTCAACCTCCGATGAGCGCTGTACGCGCCAAGCACCACCCGTAAGTGCATATTTCTTACCTTCTGCTGCGGGCTGAGCCTTGGGCTGGGGCACAAGTCCACCACGGCCCATTACGGCAACTTCAGAGAGCATATAATCTATGCCATTTGCAGCCTGCTGCATCACGATGCGAACGTAGCGAGCCTTGCCCTTGCAGGCAATCTCGTCGGTGAGGTTGTCGCCCTCGGCAAGAGCTGCAATATCCTTCCACTGCTTTCCGTCGTCCGAGGTTTGAATCTTACCCGCAGATGCTTTATGAATCCAATTAAGAATAATCTTATCAAATGAAGAGCGGCTGCCCAGATCGACCATGATCCACTCCTCGCCAGCCGATGAACTCATCCACGCACTGCCGAAGTGCTTCGAAGCGAGCATCTCGATCTGCTCGCTGGCGTGGAAGAAATCAACTGCCGTAAACGACCACTCCACGGCACCTGCCATTGTCATCTGCAGACGATAGGTCGAGTAGTTGCCGGCATTTGCAATGGTCATGCTCTCCTCAAGGTTGCGTGTATTGTACGCTATGCGCTCGGTCTGCTTATTGGGGTCGGTCTGGATGACGTGACGACCTTCGGTGCCGGGCAGGCCTTTGCCCTGGAGCGAAGAGAGCTCCACCCACTGCTTGCCATCCTTTGAACCGAGCAGGGTGATTGTGTAACCCTTGCCCGCGAGTTTGTTGTCGTATGCTACCGTACCCGAGAATGAGATTCGGTCGGCCTTCTCTGCCCAGTTGTGCAGTGCATACTCCATATATACATCTTCGCCTTTGAGCGTATTCTTCGAGTAGGGACCTCCGTCGATGGTCCACTCCCTCTCGCGCAGACGAGGAGTGCCGTCGTGTGTTGAGAATGTCATGTAGGCGGGCTCGTCGGCCGTAATGATGCCGTCGGTTACGAGCTGTGCCGTAAGGTTATAGTCGTAACTTGACGAGTGGTACGCCGCACGATTAAGTGCAATGTTGCGATACTCATTGCTGGGAATAAGCTCGGGTGAGGGGTCCTCCTCTGGTGAGCCGGGGTAGAGTCCTATGCCGCGAGTGTAGTAGTCGGAGCGGATGTATGACTCGGGGTCAACGCCGCCGCATCCGGTCATCAGCGCCATGAGCGATAGGAGCAGTGTCGTAGTGAGTAGCTTTTTCATATTATAGAGATTTTATTGTCGCTAATTATACAAATATACGAAGAATATTCAAACTTTGAAGTACTGAGTCTGTAAAAATGACGTGCAGGGTGCCGCGTCTGGGTTATTAGGTGGACAGTGTTGGACAAAGAGTTGAGTTGCGTGCCACCGATTTGCAAAACTCGGAAGAAATCGTTAATTTTGCTTTACTGAAAACTAAAATTTTAAGATATGAAAGTAGCTGTTCCAACACGTGACGGTCGCGTGGATGACCACTTCGGTCATTGCGACCACTATACGATTTATACCATTGAAAATAAACAGATTCTCTCGCGTGAGGATCTCCCTTCGCCGCAGGGTTGCGGTTGCAAGTCGGGCATAGCTGCCGACCTGCAGCAGATGGGTGTTGAGGTGATGCTGGCAGGTAATATGGGTCCTGGTGCTCTGAATAAGTTGCAGGCTCATGGTATTAAAGTTGTAAGAGGTTGCATGGGCGACATCGAGGCCGTTGTCAGTGGTTACCTTGCGGGATTCATCCTTGACTCGGGCGTAGGCTGTGCAGGCCATGGCTCGGATCACCAGTGCGGCGGCCATTAATCGAGTGTATGTTGCCCATAAGAAACATTTAAAACAAGTAGTATTTATGGCAACAAAATTTTACAAGTGCCGCCACTGTGGCAATGTGGTCGAGAAGGTGGTAGATTCGGGCATTAAGGTGGTGTGCTGTGGTGAGGAGATGCAGGAGTTGATCCCCAATACGACAGATGCCAGCGGCGAGAAGCATGTGCCCGTGGTCAAGAATCTGGGCAATGGAAAGCTCAAGGTCGAGGTGGGTAGCGTTGCGCACCCCATGACCGAGGAGCATCACATCGTATTTATCTACGTCGAGACCGAGCGAGGAGGCATCCGTGTCAATCTGAAGGATAAACCCGAGGCAGAGGTATGCGTCTGCAACGAGAAGGTCGTGGCCGTGTATGAGTATTGCAATCTGCACGGGTTGTGGAAAGCCTCGCTTTAGCAATGTGAGCAAATAAGGATTATGGATTACAATAAAGGCAGTCAAACTCATCTGTTTTGGCTGCCTTTATGATCATATTTCCGAAAAAAGCATTAAATTTGTGAACAAATGATTCTCAATCAAGTGGCAAAATCGGTGGTGCATATTACGGATAAATCGGGTCTTATACTTGAGGGTGGCGGCATGCGTGGCGTGTTTACATGCGGCGTGCTGGATTATTTCATGGATAATGATATACGCTTTGCGTACACTGTGGGCGTAAGTGCCGGTGCCTGTAACGGACTATCATATATGTCGCGTCAGCGGGGTAGAGGCAAATTCAGCAATATTGACCTGCTTGAAAAGTATCGCTACATAGGTTTCAAGCAGCTGCTGCTCAAGGGCAATATCATGGATTTCGATCTGCTGTTTCATGAATTTCCTGAAAAGATTATCCCCTATCATTACGATGTCTATGCCGAGTGCAAGGAGCGTTTTGAGATGGTCACAACATCGTGCCTCACGGGCCGAGCCTGCTACTTCGAGGAGAAACACGATCCAAAGCGCATTATAGATATAGTCAAGGCGTCGAGCAGTCTGCCTTATGTCTCTCGCATAGCCTATGTCGATGGCGAGCCGATGCTTGACGGAGGTATTGGTGACTCGATTCCGCTGGAGCATGCCCGAACACTTGGTTATGATAATAATGTGGTGGTGCTGACACGAAACAAGGGCTATCGCAAACCCGATAAGCCATCTTTTGTGCCGCCCTTTGCATACGGAAAATATCCCGCTATGCGTGAGGCTATACGTCAGCGTAATATGTTGTACAATCGACAGATATCGCTTGTCGAGGAGCTCGAGGCGAGGGGTGAACTGGTCGTAATCCGTCCCGAGCGGCCTATTCAGGTGGATCGCATGGAGCGCGATACGCGCAAGCTGCTCGACCTCTATGAAGAGGGGTATGCCTCGGCAGCGAAAATAGAGTATAAGAAATAGGTTGCCTTCGGTGGTGGCCTATTATTTTTTTGTCTGTTGACTTGCGATTCTGCGATATTATAGTTTACTTTGTAATATCATAAAACAGATAACCATGCAGAAATCAAAAGTATTTTTTACCGACTTCCGTACGAAGGCCCACGGAGACGGTCTTCCGACAAAGCTTCGCAAACTGATTCTTAAAGCAGGTCTTGCAGATATTGATATGGATGGTAAGTTCGTTGCCATCAAGATGCACTTCGGTGAGCTGGGTAATATCTCTTACCTGCGTCCTAACTATGCTCGTGCGGTGGTTGAAGCCGTAAAGTCGTTGGGAGGTAAGCCTTTCCTTACCGATTGTAATACGATGTATCCGGGTAGCCGTAAAAATGCTATTGAGCACCTCTATTGCGCGTGGGAGAATGGATTTACTCCCCTGACTGTTGGTTGCCCTATTATTATTGGTGATGGTCTGAAGGGTACCGACGATGTGGATGTTCCCGTAGTGGGCGGTGAGTATGTCAAGAGTGCAAAGATCGGTCGCGCCGTAATGGATGCCGATATCTTCATCAGCCTTAACCACTTCAAGGGCCATGAGATGACAGGTTTTGGCGGTGCGATCAAGAATATCGGTATGGGTTGCGGATCGCGTGCGGGTAAGACCGACCAGCATAGCGGTGGCCAGCCTCGCATCAGCGAGAAGCGTTGTCGTGGTTGTATGAAGTGTCTTGCACAGTGCGCTAACAACGGACTTTATTTCGATGCCGATACCCGCAAGATGAAGGTTAACACCGACAACTGCGTAGGTTGTGGCCGTTGTCTGGGTGCTTGTAACTTTGATGCCATCTCGTTTGAGAATGAGCAGGCTCCCGAGCTCCTGAACCGTCGTATGGCCGAGTATGCAAAGGCTGTGGTGGATGGTCGTCCTAACTTCCATATCTCGCTGGTGCTGGATATCTCGCCCAACTGCGACTGCCACGCCGAGAATGATGCTCCTATCCTGCCCAATATCGGTATGTTTGCGTCTGCAGATCCTCTGGCTCTGGATCAGGCTTGTGTGGATGCTTGTCTGGCGGCTACACCTATGCCCGGCAGCCAGCTCTATGATCATATGCACTCGCCCGACTTCCACGATCATCACGACCACTTCAAGAACTCTACACCCGAATCGGAGTGGCGTTCATGCCTGGAGCATGCCGAGAAGATCGGTTTGGGTACACGCCAATATGAGTTGATAAAATAAGCAATTTATTGCGTAATTTTATAGAGGTGCTGTCCTTTGGGATGGCACTTTTTTTTGTTTGTGACAGCTTGTGAAAATCTGATTTTGGAGGGTGAAATTTGTTATATTTGGGATTGAAATAGTTTTGTTTGATGTGGAAAAATAGGATAATATTGGTCGATATAGGTTGTAAGTAATAAAGGATAAAAGTAAGCTTTTTGACTTGCTCTCGTGTGTGTGGTGACAAGAAAAATGCTGCATCATTGATGGACGATAAACAAATATTTATCCGATATGTACTTTTAAGGCTTTAAATGAGTGAAATTTACGGGAGAATAATGTCGTTTTTTAGGTATTTTTTATTATATTTGTGACGATATGGGTGTTTTGCCCATGTGTAAAATTGCTGATTTGTACACTCTGCGTAGCAGATGGCGGTAATTAATTTGTCGAAAAATTCGGCGGACATAGGTGTGAAGATGTTGAAATTCAGATCTTTGCACTGCGAGAATGGATGTTTCTCCCCGACGCGGATCACTGTTGGGGTGAACCAAAGAATTTGTCTTTACTGAAAATCCTGAAACAGCTGAATATCCTTGATGAGCGTAATCGATGAGCCTGTGTGCTGGTATGCGATGAGAGCATACAAGAATGAGATGCGAGCCGAGGAGGCAGTTCGTGCAATTCCGTCGCTGGAGTGTTTTGTGGCCAAAAGATATGAGTTGCGTACATATCATGGCAAGAGAATGCGTAAATTGGTGCCACTTGTTCCGAGTCTGGTTTTTGTGCGCGGACGAAAAAGTGAGATTCAGTTCCTGAAGCAGCGATATCAGTTTTTTCAGTACATAGGCACCTCGGCAGTTGGCGAAAAATTTCGACCATTAACTGTCCCCGATCAGCAGATGGCTGACTTTGTTAAAGTCGCAGGGGAATATGAGGCAGATGTGCAGTATCTCTCTCCATCGGAGGCTGCATTGATCAAGGGAACCCGCGTCAAGGTATTGGGCGGAATCTTTGATGGCGTAGAAGGGGTCTTGTTGTATGATAAGGCGAAGAACAGCTCAAAGGTGGTGGTCTCGTTGCCCGAGAGTTTAGGTTCGATCTCTACAGCAGAAATATCTCCGGATCTGCTGGAGGTCATTGAGTAAAAGAGAGTAATAAAATTATCATAATCCAATTTCATGAAAGGCATTGTATTAGCTGGTGGTAGCGGTACACGTTTGTATCCTATTACAAAAGGCGTAAGCAAGCAACTCTTGCCGATATATGATAAGCCGATGGTTTATTATCCCATATCGGTGTTGATGCTTGCGGGTATTCGTGAGATACTCATTATCTCTACGCCACAGGATTTGCCGGGCTTTAAGCGTCTGCTTGGCGACGGCTCGGATTACGGAGTAAGATTTGAATATGCTGAGCAGCCAAGTCCCGATGGCCTGGCGCAGGCATTTATCATCGGAGAGGAGTTTATTGGTGATGATGCGGCTTGTCTGGTGTTGGGCGATAATATCTTCCACGGTGCAGGACTCTCAAAGCTCTTGAAGGAGGCTGTGCGAACGGCTGAAGAGGAGCAGAAGGCTACTGTTTTTGGTTACTGGGTGGATGACCCTGAGCGCTATGGCGTGGCGGAGTTTGACGAAGATGGGAACTGCTTGAGCATCGAGGAGAAACCTCAGAACCCCAAGTCAAATTACGCTGTTGTGGGTCTTTACTTCTATCCCAATAAGGTTGTAAATATTGCTAAAAACATAAAACCGTCGGCACGCGGTGAGCTGGAGATTACAACGGTCAATCAAGAGTTTCTGCAGGATGGCGAGTTGAAGGTGCAGACCCTCGAGCGCGGTTTTGCATGGCTCGATACCGGTACACATGACTCATTGGCCGAGGCCTCGATCTTCGTAGAGGTTATCGAGAAACGTCAGGGTTTGAAGATTGCTTGTCTGGAGGGTATAGCATATCGCAATGGCTGGATCTCGGAGGAGAAGATGACCGAGTTGGCGCAGCCGATGATCAAGAATCAGTATGGCCAGTACCTTCTCAAGGTGGTTGATGAGTATAAACGCAAAAGAAAGGAGATCACGCGATGAAGGTAATCAAGACAGCCATTGAGGATGTGGTGATCATCGAGCCCGATGTATTTGGTGATGCGCGTGGATACTTCTTTGAGAGTTACTCACAGAAGAAATTTAACGAGCAGGTGCGCGAGGTAAAGTTCGTGCAGGACAACGAAAGCAAATCAAAATATGGCGTGCTGCGTGGTCTGCATTATCAGAAGGGTAAAGATGCGCAGTCGAAGCTGGTGAGAGTAGTCAAGGGTCGCGTGCAGGATGTAGCTGTTGATATCCGCAAGGGTTCACCGACATTTGGCAAGTATGTGGCCGTTGAACTTACAGAAGATAATCACCGTCAGTTGTTTGTGCCACGCGGTTTTGCTCATGGATTCTCGGTCTTGAGCGAGGAGGCAATATTCCAGTATAAGTGTGACAACCTCTACGCTCCTCAAGCGGAGGGTGCCATAGCGTGGAACGATCCCGAGATCGGCATTGACTGGGGATTGCCCGCAGAGGATGTTCTGCTTTCGGCCAAGGATGCGGCACATCCGCTATTGAAGGATTCGGAGTATTTGTTTGACTATAACGTTGATTATTATGCAGAGTAAACGAGTACTTGTAACGGGTGCAAACGGACAGCTGGGTTCGGAGATGCGTCGCCTGGGTGCGGCATCGCCCAATGAATATATTTTTACCGATGTTGCCGAGCTGGATATTACCGATGGTGTGGCAGTCGGGGAGTTTGTTAAGGAGAATAAAGTAAATATTATAGTAAACTGCGCAGCCTACACCGCCGTTGACAGGGCGGAGGATGATGAGGCTACGGCCGAGTTGATAAATGCTACGGCAGTAAGAAACCTTGCCCAGGCAGCCAAAGAGGTGGATGCAGTGCTCTTCCATGTCTCGACCGATTATGTCTTTGGAGCAGAGGGTAATACTCCCCGCACGGAAGATATGCCAACCAACCCGTTGGGCGTATATGGAAAGACCAAATTGCACGGCGAGCAAGCTATTGCAGAGGTAGGCGCAAAGGCTATCATCATCCGCACTGCGTGGCTATACTCGGAGTTTGGTAATAATTTCCTGAAGACTATGCTTCGCTTAAC
>JAFOXS010000091.1 GCA_017391665.1 Alistipes sp.
CCTCGACCAGATCAACCAGATCAAGAAGATGGGTAACCTGAAAGATATCGCCTCGATGATTCCCGGCATGGGCAAGATGTTGAAGGACGTGGATATTCCCGACGACGCCTTCAAGCAGACCGAGGCCATCATCGGTTCGATGACCCCCGCCGAGCGCGAGAAGCCCGAGATCATCAACGCCAAGCGCCGTGAGCGTATTGCCAAGGGTTCGGGTACTACGATCGCCGACGTTAATCGTCTTCTGAAGCAGTTTGAGGAGACACGCAAGATGATGAAGATGGTAGCAGGTGGCGGCCTTCAGCAGCGTATGCAGCAGATGCGCCGTGGTGGCGGTTTCCGCAGATAAAGCAACACACAAAATAGAGAAAATCTGTCAGACTTATGGTTTGGCAGATTTTTTTATTGGATTATTTCCCTATATTTGTAACCGTAACTTCAACTACAACTTTTATGAAACGGTTCACACTCCTTCTCACGTTGCTTTTTTCCGCTACACTCTCATTTGCTCAGGATGAGATCAGGGTGCGACGTATCGAAGTGGAGCCGAGCATAGGCTTGGGCGATGGCATAGCCCTTGCCATTGAGGTTCGCAACAACATCTCTCCGCGCTGGGATATAGGACCACGTGCAAGCATGGACTTCTACGGCCCACAGGCAAGCATCGTATCGGACTACAACTTCGTTCGTCCCGACAAGGATATTCTCTTTTTTGTCGGCGGCGGTGTCGGCTTTGGGCACGTATCGCGAGATGTAGATGTAGATTCTTCGTATGGCGGCATTGCAACGGGTGAGGATGCGACGCGTCTTCTCATTATGCCACGTGCAGGCATCGAATTATTCCAGCACGTGCGCCTCACGCTCTATATCAATACATACAATTTCTCGTCGATAGACCCCTTCCTCTCGCTCGGCATAGTCTTTGGCGGTGGCAGAAAAGAGAAAAAGCAGTAAAATTTCTGGTCAAAAAGTCCACTTTTCGTGGGGGGGGGTGACCACACAAAATATTATTGGTCAATATGTAGCAAAATACGCTGTGGCAATATTTTTCGGGCACTATTTCCTACCGCACAGCGTTTTATAGATGTGTACACAGCAAACTAATTTCACAAACAAAAAACCTTTAACACATCATGAAACAACTATTTATTTTTATGGCAGCTGCCCTCACCCTCTCGCTCTTCACGGCCTGCAACGACGACAAAGAGTCGGATATCCCCCGCTTGCTCGATGATAGCATATGGGTCAGTGTCGCAAACGAGCAGGGCGAGCAGACACAGATCCACTTCTTGTCAACGGGCGAGGCTGCATACAACATCCTCATCAACGGCAAGCAAGAGATTAACACTCAGGCAAATTACAACTACACATACAACAGTCCCAGCCTGACGCTCACGCCCAAGCAGGCCGATATGCCGACATTTACGGGTCGCATCATCAGCAATGGCTCCTACGCCACGATGCATCTGAGCTCCCCCGACGGCACCGTAATCGTTCTTACGATGTATGCCGACAAATCCGACACCATCTGGCAATAATACTGACGAGCAAAAAGAAAGTTTTGACCCATACATTTGTATGGGTCTTTTTTTATGGCTATCTTTGTACTTTGTAACACTTTTAGACCAAAACAATGCACAAAGCAGGATTTGTAAACATCATAGGCAGCCCCAACGTGGGTAAATCAACGCTGATGAACGCTCTTGTGGGCGAGCGTCTGTCGATCATCACCTCTAAGGCGCAGACCACACGCCACCGCATTATGGGAATCGTTAATGGCGACGACTTCCAGATTGTCTATTCCGACACGCCGGGTATACTAAAACCCGCATACAAGTTGCAGGAGTCGATGATGAACTTCGTGCACGGCGCCGTGGATGATGCCGACGTGATTCTCTACGTCACCGACACCGTTGAGCAGAGCGACCGCTCGGACTCCGTCATCGAGCGTGTGAACCACAGCGGCATTCCTACAATCGTCGTGATAAACAAGATTGACCTTACCACCCCCGCAGCCCTTGAGGCACTTGTGGAGCAGTGGCAGGCGAAGATTCCTCAGGCTATTATTATTCCCTGCTCGGCCAAGGAGCAGATTGGTATGACGGGTGTGCTTAATGCCATCCTGGAGCGTCTGCCCGAGGGCGAGGCATTCTATCCGAAGGACACACTCACGGACAAGACTCTGCGCTTCTTCGCCTCGGAGATCATCCGCGAGAAGATTCTGCTCAATTACGAGAAGGAGATCACCTACTGCTGCGAGATCGAGATCGA
>JAFOXS010000148.1 GCA_017391665.1 Alistipes sp.
CAAAAATCTATCTTTCAGTTCCATAATATTCTATTGTTAAAGTTTTACTCCTCCTTCTTTGCACGCATTGTATGCCATGCCATGTAAGCGATAAGCACGATGTGCATCACAAGACCCAGCCACTCGGCGCTCTTCGATGCAGCCCAGTCGGCCATAAACCACTCAACACCTACGAACTTCAGCACAGCCGACACAACGCCCATCAGCGCACCACCGGCGATAAAGCTCGAAGCAATCAGTGTACCACGGTCGAAGCGAGCCTTATTCAGAGCCTCATCCTTCGAGCGAGAAGATACGAACCATGCGATAAGACCACCCACAACGAGCGGAGCATTGAGATACATCGGGATAAACATACCCAGCGAGAATGCCAAAGCAGGCACGCCAATAGCGGTCAATACCAATGCCAGCGCAGCGCCCATAAAGTAGAGAATCCAAGGTGTAGAGCCACCCGTCATCAGGGGCTGAATAACCGCCGCCATAGCGTTAGCCTGAGGAGCAACCAAAGCATCCTCACCCGTGAAGCCATAGGTATCATTGAGCACGATCATCACACCAGCAACCGTTGCTGCCGATACGAATGTTCCGAGGAACTTCCATCCCTCCTGCTTCTTGGGTGTTGTTCCGAGCCAGTAACCAATCTTAAGGTCGGTAATAAAGCCACCAGCCATCGACAAAGCGGTACAAACAACGCCACCGATAATCAAAGCGGCAGTCATACCCTCGGCACCATTCAGACCGATGCTAACCAATACCAATGATGAAAGGATAAGAGTCATAAGGGTCATACCCGATACGGGGTTAGTACCCACGATAGCGATAGCATTAGCCGCCACGGTGGTGAACAAGAAGGCAATCACAAAGACGATAAGCAGCGCCACAACACTCTGAACGCCATTACCCAGCAGACCAAACTGGAAGAATACGAAGCAAGCCACCAAAGCTGCAATCAATACCGATAAGATAAGCTTCATCGGCAGATCCTGCTGTGTACGCTCCACGGCCACAGCTGCGCCGCCCTTCTTGGCAGAGAGCTCGCCAACGGCCAAGCCCACAGCCTGACGGATGATGCCTGCCTGACGGATGATACCGATCAAACCAGCCATAGCAATACCGCCGATACCGATGGGACGACCATAGTCGGTGAAGATAGTCTCGGGAGTAAGCGCCGCAGCATCGGGGGCAACCGAACCAATCAAAGGCACAATCAGGAACCACACAAGGCATGAGCCGGCGGTGATGATTACGGCATACTTCAAACCGATGATATAACCAAGACCCAGCACGGCAGCACCCGTATTGAGTGAAAAGACAACCTTAAACTTGTCGGCACACATCGTACCAAACTCGGTAAGACGCGTTGAAACGACCTCGGTCCACGCACCAAACGTGCTCACTGCGAAGTCGTACAGACCACCGACCAGACCAGCAACAGCCAGCAACTTAGCCTGATTGCCGCCCTTCTCACCCGATACCAGCACCTCGGTGGTAGCCGTAGCCTCAGGGAAGGGATATTTACCGTGCATATCCTTAACGAAATATTTTCTGAACGGAATCAGAAGCACGATACCCAGCACACCTCCGAGCAGTGACGAGAGGAAAATCTGGTAGAACTGCGCATCCAAGTCAAGAATATACAATGCGGGCAAGGTGAAAATAGCACCAGCCACGATCACACCCGATGATGCGCCGATTGACTGAATAATGATATTCTGGCCGAGCATATTCTTCTTACCCAGCGCAGTACCCATACCCACGGCAATAATTGCAATAGGGATAGCAGCCTCAAACACCTGACCAACCTTCAGACCAAGGAAGGCAGCTGCAGCCGAGAAGACGATTGCCATAATGATACCCATCGTAACCGAGTAGGGTGTTACCTCGGCCGGAGTCTCCGATGCCGGCATCAGGGGCTTGTACTCTTCACCCTCCTTAAGCTCGCGATATGCGTTGTCGGGCAAAGCAATTTTTTGTTTCTGTTGTTCCATAATCTCTTATTTTTGTTATATATTTTCCATCGAAAACACCCTTTAGAGTGCGCATTCTTACAAATGTAAGAATTTTTCTGCAAATTTGCAGAATATTATGGCAAAAAAATCCCGTCCGACATCCGCCAGACGGGAATTTTCTTTCTCAATGCCACACGCGAGTTAAAATTGCGCAAGAAAACAGGGCTACGATTGTTAAACGTACTTCTCTCCTTTGTCGAATCTGACGTCGTCGATATACTTCTTTATGCTCTGCTCGTCGCTTCGCGGACAGACCAAAAGAACGTCGTCGGTATCGACCACAATATAATTACTCAAGCCCTTGATTACAGCCACCTTACCATCGGCCACCGAAACTATTGATTTAGATGTATCATAGGCGTAACATCCATCATGCGAAAGCATATTTTCGTTGCGATCCTTTTGCGAAAGCTGATACACCGAGCCCCATGTTCCCACATCGCTCCAGCCAAAGTCGCTGCAACGCACATAGACATTCTCGGCCTTCTCCATTACACCGTAGTCGATAGATATGGATTTACATTCAGCGAAGACCTGCTCTATGGCCTCTGCCTCGCGCTCTGTACCCAACGCATCATCTGCTGAATTAAAGAGCGCATGGTGCTCGGGAAGATAGGTCTCGAAAGCTCGCATAATAGAGTCAATGCTCCATACAAAAAGGCCAGAATTCCACACAAACTCACCACAATCAACAAAGGCCTGGGCGATCTCAAGCGCAGGCTTCTCGGTGAAGCACTTCACGCGCGAAATGACGTTCGAGTCCGACTTCTGCAGATAGCCGTATCCCGTATCGGGACGGCTGGGCTCAATGCCTATGGTCATCAGCGCATCGTGATCGGCAACAAACTCCAGACACTCCTTTACAGCCACCTGAAAATCAGCTTCGTTGAGGATCAGATGATCCGACGGCGTGACAATCATCCTCGCATCGGCACATCGCTTACGCAGCACATGCGCGGCATAAGCAATAGCGGGGGCTGTGTTACGACCTATGGGTTCACACAACACCTGCTCGGGTTGCAGCTCGGGAATATGCTCCAGCACCAACTCCTTGTACGCACGGTTTGTAACAACCAAAAAGTTCTCCTTCGCCACCAAGGGCAGGAAGCGTTCGTAGGTCGAACGAATGAAAGATTTACCCGTACCGAGGATGTCAAGAAACTGCTTTGGCATGTTGCGGCGGCTCATTGGCCAGAATCTGGTGCCTACACCACCCGCCATTATGACACAAAACGTATTATTATTCATATTTATATGGTAATACTTAACAAGATTTACACAAAGATAAAAAATTATTCGTAACTTTGCCGAATATTATGGGTTTTATTTTGCAAAAGATGAAGATTAGACTCTTTACAATACC
>JAFOXS010000300.1 GCA_017391665.1 Alistipes sp.
AAGGGGGCAGACCCTTATTAATATATGTATTATATGGCGAGGGGGTCTTCAGGTGGCGGTTCAGTATTCGGCGCAGCCCAAAGTCCTGCATGGCATACTTAATCGTGGGATCGGCCTGCAGGGGCATACCCGTCTGCAAGCGGTTCATATACACACCCGCCACACGGGGCATCTCATCCACCTTGCGGGTCTCCTCATATACGATCGAAGCCAGGGTCGATACCTCGACACGATTCAGTCCCGAGCGCTTACGCTTCTCGTCGCGCGCTCCATCCCAGAAACGCTTATACTCATTGTACATACGCTCCACAAACTCGCGGGGCTTTACCGTCCAGTAGAATTCGTAGGTATTTGGCAGGAAGATAGAAAACATCGTCAGCGGCGAGTCAAAGCCCAACTCCCCAGCCAGAGCCTTGTCGGTAAGCACCTCAACGATCTCCACCGAGTCGGCCTCGATCTGCGCAGCGAGCTTGCCTGCCAGCTGAGCGGGAATCTTCACATTGTTCATCGTAACGTTCACGGGCGTCTGCAAGCCCAATTTGAGCATACGCACAATCTCGATAACGTTCATACCATCCTTGACAACATAGTGACCCTTCTTGTAGCTATTCTCAAGATTGAGTCGCTCGGCATAGAGGTCAAAGGCGAGGTGGTGCTTTATCGAGGGCTTGAGCGAATCCATCAGCGCCTCGAAAGTTACATCGCGACCAACATAGAGTTCGCGACCTTCAACTACAGCATTACCCTTGAACGATACTACGCCCCACGCAGCCACGGCAGCACCCAGCAGAATGCCCGCCACAAATATTGTCAATAATGTTTTTTTCATTTCGTTGTCGATATTTTTTGCAAAGATAATAAATTTTTCTACTTTTGTGCCCGGGTAAGTCTTATACGACCAGCTCCCTGAGAATCCCCCAGGTGTGGAAGCAAGCAAGGGTATTAGGTTGTAGCGGTGCGATATGAGTAGCTTACCCTTTTTTTTATGCCTTTAGCTCGGCATAAATAGTGCCGAAGAAAAATTTCTGCTCACATCGTTGCAAACTCGATTTTTTATTCCTATCTTTGGTATTGAAGTAATTATCAACCAATAAAGTGTACTACTATGACAGGTAAAGTAAAGTGGTTCGACAGCAAGAAAGGCTACGGCTTTATCCTGCCCGATGAGGGTGGCGAGATTTTCGTTCACTATACGGGTATCATTGCCGAGGGCTTCAAGGCTCTGACCGAGGGTCAGCGCGTCGAGTTTGAAATAGGTGGTAACGAAAAGGGCCAGCAGGCTGTAAATGTTACTGTGGTAAAGAAATAATTTTTACTCTTAAAGATCAAAGGGGTTGCCCAACAGGAATGTTGAGCAACCCCTTATATTTTATTTCTGAAACTGCATTGTAAAGTTACGCAACCATCGCATCACAGGACCACCCACAGCCTGACATAGGGGAATCAGCAATCGGAACCACCAGTCAGGCACCTTACAACGCTGACCACGGAACATACCGTTCAACGCTCTGCGGGCGCAACTCTCGGGCGACATCAGAATACCCGTCTTCAGGCCGAAGCGTTGCAGACGAGGCGAGAGACCATACAGATCGGTTGCAATACCTGCAGGGCAGATGGCCGTAACGGTCACGCCATGCTCCTCCACCTCCTTGGAAAAAGCCACCGAAAAACTCTTAAGATAAGCCTTGCTCGCGCTATAGAGCGACAGACCTGGGTAGGGCATCCAGATCGAGTAGGATGACATATTAAGTATGCGTCCTCCCCCACGTCCAATCATATCCGCGGCATAGAGTCGGCATGTTTTCGTAGTTGTAATATCGTGGAGATAAATCACCCGCTCGATACGCTCCACGGGCGTCGAGAGCACATCGCAGAATGAGAAGATACCGGCATTATTCACCAGCACATCGACCTTTATACCCTCCGCTTCGGTGTAGGCAAATAGCTCCTCGGCTGCCGTAGGCGTAGCCAAGTCCTTAACCAATGTACGCACCCACACATAGTGGCTCGCCCTACGCACCTCCTGTTTGGTGCTTCTGGCCTGCGCACCGCGGCGGATCCACTCCAGCTCACGCCTAAGGATTGAGCTGCGCTTGCGCGCGGCAGCGTTTTCCATATCCAATCGCGCGGCCTTCTGCTCCAGATAATAGGAGAAGTTGCCGTCATGCATATACAGCCCACCCAGATCCAACTCTGCAATGCGGTTGCACACGCGATCCAGGAAATAGCGGTCATGCGTGACCATCATCAGCGCACCGCGATACGCC
>JAFOXS010000327.1 GCA_017391665.1 Alistipes sp.
AATGGTATGCTGATTGCTGCTGCTCGTCAAGGTTTATATAGTATTTTTCATGTATAAGAACTCTAAACACGCTATCATATTTCCCCTGTTGCTCGCCATCGGCGTGGTGCTGGGTATATTGCTTGGTCAGTTTGTGGGGCGCAATCGTGCCGAGACGCAGCTGCGCACGCTAATTAGTCGCAGTGGCATGAATATGACCAATAAGATCATGCAGACGAGCATGCTCATCGAGCATCGCTTTGTCGACTCCATCTCTATGGATTCACTCTCCGAGCTGGTTATCCCTATGATGATGGAGAAGCTCGATCCCCACTCGGTCTATATCCCTGCCCGTGAGATGCAGGAACTGAATGAGCCTCTGGAGGGCGAGTTCGATGGCGTGGGTATTTCGTTCAACACTACTTCCGACACTATAATGGTCCTCAGCGTCATTGCCAATGGCCCGAGTGCCAAGGCGGGTGTTGTGGCAGGTGACCGCATCATTGAGATCAACGACACGCTGGTTGCAGGTGTCGGCATGCCGCAGAATGATATAGTCAAGCGCCTGCGAGGCAAGCGTGGTTCGGAGGTGAAGCTCTCGCTCAAACGTCAGGGTATTGACGATCTGGTGGATGTTGTGGTTGTGCGCGATGCCATACCCATCAAGAGTATAGAGGCCTCGTTCATGCTGACCGACGAGATCGGCTTTATCCGCCTCTCGCAGTTTGCCCGCACATCGTATGTCGAGTTGATGGCGGCTCTGGCCAGATTGCGTGCCGAGGGAATGAAACGTCTTATTTTTGACCTGCGCGATAACTCGGGCGGATTCCTCGATCAGGCTATTATGATTGCCAACGAGTTCCTGCCCGCAGGCAAACTCATCGTATATACAGAGGATCGTCAGCGTGAACAGACCAGAGAGTATAGCGACGGCAGTGGTTCGTCAACTGATCTGGCACTTGTAATATTGATCGACGAGGGTAGTGCTTCATCGTCGGAGATTCTGGCCGGTGCTGTTCAGGATAACGACCGCGGAACGATCATAGGTCGCCGCTCATTTGGTAAGGGTCTGGTGCAGAGTCAGATTCCGTACTCCGATGGCTCGGCTCTGCGTCTTACTATCGCCCGTTACTTCACACCTACGGGACGTTCGATTCAGAAACCCTATACCAATGGCAACGACCGCGACTATGAGATGGATATCCTGCGTCGCTACAACAATAATGAGTTCTTCTCGGCCGACAGCATCCACTTTGCCGACTCGCTGAAGTTCACCACCCCGAAGGGTAAGGTTGTCTATGGCGGTGGTGGTATCATGCCCGATGTATTTGTGCCGCTCGATACGACCGACATGACACATTATTACGTTGAGGTTACGGGCCGCAATATTCTCTATCGCTATACGCTGGAGTATGCCGACCGTCATCGCGATGCTATCAATGCGGTTACGACGATGACCGAGTTGCAGGCTCTGCTTGATGCGGATAAGACTCTGTTTGAGGATTTTGTAAATTATGCTGCACGACACGGCGTGAAGCCCGTGCGTAGTGAGATTGCCCGCTCGCGCAGGATTATGGAGGCGCAGCTGCGAGCATATATTGGTCGCAATACGGCGCTGGAGGATAATGGATTCTATTACAATATTTACCCCATTGACGATGTGTTGCGTCGTTCGGTGGAGGTATTGCAGCAGATGCCTATGCCCGAGCCTGAACCCGAGGAGGAGATGATTAGCCGCGAGCTGCCCGAGATGGTAATTAAAATTAAGAAATAGAGATGTTTAAGAAATTTGTTGGCGTGCTGTTTACATTTGCAGTGCTGGCCTTACTTGTTTTCGTGCTGCTTGGCATAGGCTCGTACTCTTCGCTGCTGCCCGAGGATCTCTTCTCGGCTGGGCAGGCAGCGAGCATCGAGCAGGTTGAGAGTGTAGTGGAATAACGTAAAATAACTTAAGATATGAAGAGATTTGTTTTAACTATTATGGCTCTCGTGGCTGTGGCGGCTGTGTTTGCGGCTGATCCCCCGCGAGTGAAGACAAAGTGTGGCCCTTGGGTGGTTGGTGTTACCGATACGGAGATGACCGTGGTGTGGACCTCGACGGACCGTTGTATGGGATGGGTGGAGATTGCACCCGACGATGGCACCTCGTTCTATGCCGAGGAGCGTCCCCGCTACGACGAGGACTTTATGGGTCGTCATGTTGTCTCAGATGTGCACCATGTGCGTATTACTGGCCTCAAGCCTGGCACTACCTATCGCTACCGCATCTATCAGCAGGGTGTTGACGATAGCGGTCATAACCCCATTCCGAGCGGTTATATCAGCGCCAGCGATGTGTATTCGCGCAAGCCCTATGCCATCCGTACGATGGACTTTGGGAAGGCTGATTGCACTTTCACGATGATTAACGATATTCATGGTCGCGATTCGATGATGCTGGCTCTGACGAAGGATATACGCAGCGAGAAGCCCGATTTCGTGGTCTTCAATGGCGATATGGTGAGCTTTATGGGTTCGACCGAAGATATCGAGAAGGGCTTTATGACACGTGCTACGGAGACCTTTGCTACGGATTTTCCGCTCGTTTATGTGCGTGGTAACCACGAGACACGAGGTCCTGGCTTCAGCGAGTATCTTAACCTCTTCCCCTCTACGACCAACGCACCCTACTTTATGTTCCGTCAGGGTCCTGCGGCCTTTATCGTGCTCGATAGTGGCGAGGATAAGCCCGACAGTGATATTGAGTATGGTGGCACAGCGGCTTATGATGCATATCGCGAGGCGATGGCGGCGTGGCTCAAGGAGGCTATCCAGAGCGAGGAGTTCCGTGCGGCTCCCGTGAAGATTGTTCTGCTGCATATCCCCTTTGCCAAGGGTACAGGATGGTATGGCAACAATGAGTTGAAGCGTCTGCTGTTGCCTCTGCTCAACGAGGCGGGTGTGGATGTGATGCTCAGCGGTCATAACCACCGCTACAGCTACCTGGAGAAGGGCGATGCTGATAATAACTTCCCTATCCTCGTAAACTCAAACAACGACCGTGTGAAGGTGCATGCCACCAAGGAGCAGATCGTAATGGAGGTGCTGGATGCTACGGGTAAGATGATTCACAAGCACACTGTAAAAGTACAGTAAAGCCGTCTAACAAGGTGTTTTCTGCGTTACACTCGCTCTCGAAATCCTCATTTACGCCTCAGTAAACTGCGGTTTCTCGAGCTTCGCAGGCCTTGAAAACCCTCTTGTTATACGACTTTGAAGGTGGTACTTTGATGAGAATAGAAAGAATAGAAAAAAGGCTGTCCCGATGGGGCAGCCTTTTCTGTTGTATGTAAAGCGGGATTACTTTCCAAATACTGAGAGGGGTATCTTTGCCAGATGGATTGAGGCATTCTTTGAGTTGTGCATCGAGTAGTACGATACCCACAACTCATCACCCACAACCACAAAGCCCGGATAGCTCGTGTCACCACCCGAGGGGAGGATGAGAGTCTGGTTGAACTTACCATCCTTCGTGCCAAGGAAGAGTGATGTGCGGGCATCGTGTCCCAGGAGTGTGCGACCACCAGCTACGATGTGCTCATCATCCAGCACGATAAAGTCGGGACCACCCAGGAATGTACCCATCTTCTTCCACTCCCATTCAGTGTAGGGTGCAGGGCTTGCGCCCCATACACACTCACGGTCGCCCTGCTCGCGACGTATCATGATTGCCATGCGGCCATCCTCAAGGAAACGAATCGTAGCCTCGTTGGGGAAGTTGTCGATGTTGAACGACTGAATATGCTTGTAGTTGATGCCGTCCGTCGTAGAGTAGAGGTAGAGCGGAGTCTGTCCCTTTTCAGTACGGCCATAGCTTACCGAGTAGCCTACGCCATTATGCCACGTCACACGCCACAGCCAGTCGCGCTCGGTGCGGTAGTTCGGATCTACATTCACGGGCTGAGGGTCGGTAAAGGTGCGACCATCGCTCGAGAACATCACGTGGGGCTGACTGCCCACCAGCTCCTTATTTCTATATATAGAACCTCCGATGATGACCATCAGTCGGCCGTCGGGTGTGATCGAGAATTTAGGATCGCGCAGGTCGTAGCCCGCCTTGCCGATGGCTGGCAGTGCCTCCCACTTCACGCCATCCTTTGAGTGGAGGATACGAATCTTACCCTCGGCGTTGCCCTTGCTGTCGAAGATGTGGGTCTCGCCCTCGCGGAAGGTGATATAGTACTCGCCCCGGAACTTCTCGATTGAGGTGAAGGCGTTGTGCATTCCGTTGTCCCAGATCTTCTCGGATGAGAATGATATCTGCTGTGCCTGGATCGACGATGCCGCCATAAGTGCACAGATGCAGATGAAAAACTTGCGAACCATATTCATAGTTATAATTTTTAAGTAAAAAAAGCTGATTTGCAATAAATCTATACAAAGATAGATATTTTCGCCGTAAAAGCCATATAATTTCAGAGTTCGCTTGATATTTTTAAGCATAATAATTATGCATAAACAACATGCATTAGAGTGCTAAATGTGGCATATGTATGCAAAAATGTGTGATTTTTATGGGTAAAATGTTTGCATTATTAATAATTTTTAGTAATTTTGCGACAGAATTAATTAATAAAACAAATAATATATGAACACGACAGTTAAAGAGTATGTCGATCAGTTTATGGCCGACATCGTGGCAAAGAACCCCAACGAGCCCGAGTTCCATCAGGCCGTTCGTGAGGTTGTAGAGAGCGTTGCTCCCTATGTATTGGAGAATCCCCAGCTCATCAAGATGAAGGTGTTGGAGCGTATCGCCGAGCCCGAGCGTGTTATTATGTTCCGTGTACCTTGGGTAGCCGACAATGGCGAGATTATGATAAACAAGGGTTATCGCGTGCAGATGAACAGCGCGATTGGTCCCTATAAGGGCGGTATCCGTTTCCACGCCAGTGTAAACCTCAGCATTTTGAAGTTCCTCGCCTTCGAGCAGACCTTCAAGAACTCACTCACAACACTCCCGATGGGTGGCGGTAAGGGTGGTTCGGATTTCAACCCCAAGGGTAAGTCTGATATGGAGATTATGCGCTTCTGCCAGAGCTTCATTACAGAGCTTTATCGTCACATTGGTCCCGACACCGACGTTCCCGCAGGTGATATTGGCGTAGGTGGCCGTGAGGTTGGCTACATGTTCGGTCAGTACAAGCGTCTGCAGAACGAGTTTACAGGTACGTTTACGGGTAAGGGTATCACCTTCGGTGGCTCAATCAAGCGTCCCGAGGCTACGGGTTACGGTGCTTGCTACTTCGGTCAGGCTATGCTTGCTACCAAGGGCGATTCATATGCAGGCAAGGTGGTTGCCATTTCGGGTTCGGGTAACGTGGCGCAGTTCGCAGCCGAGAAGGCTCTCTCGCTCGGTGCAAAGGTTGTTACCATGTCTGACTCAAACGGTTATATCTACGATCCCGATGGTATCGACGAGGATAAGTTGCAGTATATCTTTGAGCTGAAGAATATGCTTCGTGGCCGTATCCGCGAGTATGTGAACAAGTATCCTACAGCGCAGTACTTCGAGGGCGAGCGTCCCTGGGGTGTGAAGTGCGACATCGCTATGCCTTGTGCTACGCAGAACGAGCTCAATGGCGAGCAGGCTGCTCAGCTGGTGGCTAATGGCTGTATGTGTGTTGTTGAGGGTGCCAATATGCCCTCTACACCCGAGGCTATCGAGTGCTTCCAGAAGGCTAAGATTCTCTACTCACCCGGTAAGGCATCGAATGCGGGTGGTGTAGCTACCTCTGGTCTTGAGATGACGCAGAACTCTATGCGTCTGAAGTGGAGCGGCGAGGAGGTTGATGCCAAGCTGCAGGAGATTATGAAGAAGATTCACGCCGTGTGTGTGCAGTACGGTACCGAGGATGATGGCTACGTGAACTACGTTAAGGGTGCCAACATCGCAGGTTTCATGACCGTTGCAGAGGCTATGCTGGCGCAGGGTATCGTATAACAGATAAGCAGGTTAGGTTAAATATATAGGACGTAAGTATTTGGGTCGGCGTCGTTGCTTTGGCGCCGTAGGAATGGGATTGCTGATGGTTATAGGCAGTCCCATTTTTTTTGCTGTTCCCAAAATAAATACTATCTTTGAAAGATAAAACTTTTTCGACTATGAAGCAGAGTTGGAAACCCGGAACAATGATATACCCCTTGCCGGCCGTGCTTGTAAGCTGTGGCGATGGCGATGAGCAGAATCTCTTCACTGTGGCGTGGACGGGTACTGTGTGTACCAACCCGCCGATGTGCTACATCTCGGTGCGACCCGAGCGCCACTCGTACGATATTATCAAGCGCACGGGCGAGTTTGTAATCAATCTCACTACAACCTCTTTGGCGCGCGCAACCGACTGGTGTGGAGTGCGTTCGGGCAGGGACTATGATAAGTTTGCAGAGATGGGCTTAACACCCATCCCATCGGCTGTGGTTGGGGCTCCCGCAGTGGAGGAGTCGCCCATATCCATCGAGTGCCGTGTGCGCCAGAGTATCCCCCTGGGTTCGCACGATATGTTTCTGGCCGATGTGGTGAATGTGCTCGTTGACGAGGAGTGGATAAACCCCGAGACGGGACGCCTTGAACTGGAGCGTGCCGAGCCCATAGTCTATTCGCACGGCGAGTACTTCTCGCTGGGTAAGATGTTGGGCCATTTCGGATGGTCGGTGCGCAAGAAACCCCGCAAAAGCAAAAAGCGTTAGCGTATAGGCACTTTGATGTGCAGAATAGGAAGGCGAAAGTTTGTCGAGTAGGCAAATTTTTACTATATTTGTGGCAATATATACCCTTAAGTGACGTTTCTGAGGTGGCGACACCTCGGCAATGCGTGTGCTTATAGGTGGTATATGTTTGAATTATAGTAAATTATGTTAGTACACAATATGAAAAAAATCACATTTCTTTTGTTTGCTCTTGTAGCGATGTGTTCAGCTGCTGTGGCGCAGAGCCAGCAGGAGTTGCTGGAGGCATATCGCAATGGTACACTCACGCAGGCGCAGATTGGCAAGGCACAGCAGAACAATGCCAATGTACGTCGCACACGTCAGGCTACTACTGCAACCACTACCGCTGCTCAGTCGCAGCAGACCGAGCCCGCAAGCCAGGGCGATTGGCAGAACGGATACTACATCAATGGCCGTTATGTGCCGGGTATTCAGTACACTTTGGGTACTGATGGTACTTTCCGTTTTAATACAAATGATCCGCGTTATAAGATTCTTACACGTGAATCACGCGATTTTGATCCTCGTCGCGGTAGGAGCGAGGTCGCAACAGAGCAGTCGCAGCGCGACTCGTTGCTTCGTCTGATGCCCGAGTTGCGAGATATGCTGGAAGAGAATCCAAAGGTTGCACGCATCTTTGGTCATGATATGTTCAACAACTCGCAGATGACCTTCGAGCCCAATCTCAATATCGCTACTCCTGATAATTACGTTTTGGGTGCAGGTGATGAGCTGATTGTTGATGTTTGGGGTAACTCGCAGATGACACACCAGACGGTAGTTACACCCGATGGCCGTGTTGTGATTCCCGATGTGGGCCCCGTAGCTGTTGCTGGCCTTACAATTTCGGAGGCAAAGACCCGCGTACGTAATGCATTGGGTGCTATCTATGAGGGCCTGTATGACGGCTCGGTTAAGATGAGCCTGACGCTGAGCGGTATCCGTAGCATTCAGGTCAATGTTATGGGCGAGGTAGGTGTTGCCGGCACCTATACCCTTCCTTCACTCGCGACACTTTTCCATGCCCTCTATGTCGCTGGAGGTGTAAACGAGATCGGTACGTTAAGAAATATCAAACTCTACCGCGGAGGTAAACTCTTCTCTGAGGTGGATGTTTACGATTATATCCTCAATGGAAAGAGCGAGGGTGATATCGCTTTGCGCGATGGCGACCTTATCTCTGTCTCGGCCTATGGTAAGTTGGTAGAGGTGTCAGGTGAGGTTAAGCGCCCGATGTTCTATGAGTTGCGCGCAAGCGAGACGGTTGCCGACCTTATCGGTTATGCTGGCGAGTTTACCAGCGAGGCTAACCGAAATATGGTCAGTGTGACACGTCGTCAGGGTGGTCAGTACAAGTCGTTTACCATTGATGGTAAGGAGCTTGACAAGTTCGCTCTGGAGGATGGCGATGTTGTATCGGTTGCAGGTAGCATCAATCGCCACGAGAATCGTGTTGAGGTGATGGGTGCCGTATATCGCGAGGGTTATTACGCTATCGACGACAATGTGAAGACCGTAAAGCAGCTTATTGCTCGTGCCGATGGTCTGCGTGAGGATGCCTTTATGTCGCGTGCCGTATTATATCGCGAGAAGCCCGACTGGACAATGGAGGCCAAGGCTATCGACCTGGCTGGTTTGATGGCTGGTCGTGTGGCTGATATACAGCTGCGTGCTAACGACTTGCTCGTAGTAGCATCAGTGAAGGAGATGCAGCAGGACTATACGGTAACGGTTTTGGGTGCTGTGGCACATCCCGATACATACCCCTATGCCGAGAAGATGACAATCGAGGATCTGGTTGTAGCATCAGGAGGTCTGCTGGAGTCGGCTTCTACAGCTAATGTGACCGTAACACGACGTATCAAGGATCCCAAGAGCATGCAGATCAGCGAAACGCTGTTTGAGACTTTTACCGTAGATATCGACAACAATCTCTCTGTCAATGGATCCAATTTCGAGTTGCAGCCCTTTGATCAGGTATATGTGCGTAACTCGCCCGTATATATCACTCAGAGTAGCGTAACGGTGCAGGGTGAGGTCGCTTTTGCCGGTAACTACCCTCTGGCACGTCGCAATATGCGTCTTTCGGAGGTTATCGCAGCGGCAGGAGGTGCTAATCCGGGAGCATTTATCGAGGGTGCATATCTGTTGCGCCGTATGACAGCGGAGGAGCGTCAGCAGAGCGAGTCTCTGCAGGATATGATCGATAAGCAGTCAGGCTCAGAGCGCGATTCACTCAGTATGGCAGGTGTAGAGTTGCAGAATGTGTATACCGTGGGTATTGACCTTGCAGCAGCTCTGGAGCGTCCTGGCTCGGATGCCGATGTGGTGCTTCGCGATGGCGATCAGATCATGGTTCCCGAATACAACGGTACGGTGCGTGTAATGGGTTCTGTTCTCTATCCTAACTCAGTTACCTATAAGGAGGGTAAGAACCTTAAGTATTACGTTAAGTCTGCTGGAGGCTTTGATAACCGAGCAAGAAAGAATCGTGCATTCGTCATCTATATGAATGGTATGGTTGATTCAGGTATGTCGGCTAAGGTGCGTCCGGGTAGTATTGTAATCATCCCGAGCAAGATGGCCAAGGAGCCGATCAACTGGGCACAGGTAGTTCAGATGCTCTCGTCTACAGCTTCGATGGGTGCTGTGGTTATTTCGGCTATTAATCTCGCTACAAAATAGTTATGGCTATGGATCAGATGCAAAATCAATATAATAATATCCCCGAGGAGCAGGAAATCGACCTCATTGAGTTGATCCAGCGCATGTGGGTTAATCGCTGGCTTATCGTAAAGGTTACGGCGGTATTTATGGTGCTGGGAGTGCTGGTGGCGCTCTTTAGTGCCAAGGTCTATACGGCATCGTGTGATGTAGTGCCTCAGACGTCAAAGTCGGGCCCATCGTCAAGTATGAGTTCGCTGGCTGCATTGGCGGGTATCAACCTCAATGCTGCTCAGAGTGCGGAGAGCCTATCGCCTAATGTGTATGAGAATATCATGGGTAGTACAACATTCCGTAAGGAGTTGATGCAGACTATGATTGATTTTGAGGAGGTTGGTCATCCCGTCAGTTTTTTTGACTATTATACATCGGAGGAGTATAATAAGCCGAGTGTCTTCTCGTATATTAAGAAGTATACCATCGGTCTACCCTTTACCATCCTCAATGCTATTCGTGGCGAGCAGCCCGAGCCCGATTATAGCGGCGTAGGCGACGATAGCAATGCTATCGAGACGATCTCAAAAGATGAGTATGATGCGATGACTATACTCGGAGAAAGTATAGCCCTCTCTCTTGACGAGAAAAAAGGCTATGTGACCATCACAGCCAATATGCCCGAGGCTGTAGCTGCGGCGCAATTGGCGCAGGCTACACTAACTCTTCTGCAGAAGTATATCACCGAGTTTAAGATTGAGAAGGTGCAGTCGAACCTTGACTTTGTACAGGAGCGTTTTGATGAGGCTAAGCGTAATTTCGAGGATGTGCAGGCTCGACGTGCAAAGTTGCGCGATGCCAACATGAATACATCTCGATACTCTGCTCGTACTGAGTTGGAGCGTCTGGATGCTGAGTACACATTGGCGCAGGGCGTATATACCTCACTTGCACAGCAGGTTGAGCAGGCGAAGATCAGTGTGAAGGAGACGGCTCCGATCTTGACCGTAATTAAGCCTGTAACAGTTCCCTATAAGAAGAGCAAGCCCCAGCGAGCAATGATACTCTTTGCATTTACGTTCCTCGGTGCAGTAGCAGGCATGGGTGGCGTATTGCTTATCCCCGCTGTTGCAGAGATCGTAGGCTCGGAGCCTATGAAGCGTATTGTGAAGGAACTCCCCGCAAAGAGTGATGTAGAGTAAAATCAATCCCTAAAATAAACTACTATGGCAGATGTTGTATATTCGGTAGTACTGCCGATATTAATTGCAGCGATTGTTGTATCTGCAGTTCACCCCAAACTGGTGAAGATCGCCAAACTGAAGAACATCGTCGATAACCCTAATGCCCGCAAACTAAACAAAATGCCCATTCCTGTGTTGGGTGGTGTGGGAGTATTCATCGGTCTGATGTTCAGCCTCAGTGTTGCTGGATACTATATCCCCGAGATGAGTATCCAGTTCGAGCTTATCATCGCTATGCTTATTATGCTCTATACGGGCGTAGGTGATGATATTCTGAACCTCTCGCCGCGCCTGCGCTTTGGTTTGCAGATATTTACCGTCTGTCTGATGATGTTCCTGGGTGGTATCTATATCGACGATTTCCACGGTTTGTGGGGCATCTATAAGTTGCCTACGGTTGTTGCTATTGTGCTTACGCTGGTTTCGTGCGTGGGTATTATCAACTCCATCAACCTTATCGATGGCGTGGATGGTCTCTGCTCGGGCTATGGTATGTTTGCTTCGATTCTGTTTGCTACATGCTTCCAGCGTATGGGCGATGTGTCGTATGCTGTGCTTGCATACTCTGTCTTTGGTGCGCTCATTCCGTTTATGTTGCACAATATGTTTGGCCGCAGATATAAGATGTTTATGGGTGATGGCGGATCGCTGGTTCTTGGCTTTATCTGCTCGCTCTTCGTGATGCGTGTTATTCAGTCGGGATACGATGTGGTTACCGGTTCGACCATCAGCTTTACTCTTGCCGTTTTAGCTGTGCCGGTGTTTGACACCCTGCGTGTTATGACTGCCCGTATGTTGCAGCGTCGCTCACCTTTCAGTCCTGATAAGACTCACCTTCACCATATGTTTATCGCCTTGGGCTTTAGCCACGTCATCACGGCGTTGAATGTCATCGCTCTCAATGGCCTGGTAGTTGTCGCTTGGCATATGTGCAATGTCTTTGACTGCACGCCTGAGGTGCAACTCTATGTTACTATTGCGTCGGGTTTGCTGGCCACTACGGGCTTGTACTATGGTGTTGAATGGATTCGCAGTCATCGTCCTGCAACCTATGCTTCGATGCAGGTCTTTGTTGCAAAATATCTTATTCACCGTACGGGTATCCTGCTCAAGATTCAGCAGTTGCTTGACGGCGAGAAAAATTAGGTTAGAAAGAGAATATGCCTCATATTTCAGAACGTGCGATCCGCATGCCGGCATCGCCTATTAGAAAGTTGGTGCCCTTGGCCGA
>JAFOXS010000276.1 GCA_017391665.1 Alistipes sp.
AACGCAATGGAGGAGGAAAAAGAATAAGTGTTATACCCTTGCCTATAACACCTATAACACCTATTACACCTATACCCATAACAAAATAGGCTGTCCAACAAAAACGTTGAACAGCCTCTTTTTTTTAAGAACGTGTATAACAAGAGGGATTTCAAGGCCTGCGAAGCCCGAAAAAGCGGAGTTTACTTAAGCGTAAATGAGCATTTTGAGGGCGAGTGTAACGTTGCGTTTAAGCGAGGGCATAGGGTGCTTGCACACTTTGCCGAGCGAAGCAACGAAAAGGAACTTAACGCAGAAATCACCTTGTTAGACATGTTCTATCTTTTTTACTTGCGCTCTTTCAGCAGATCACGAATCTCCATCAAAAGCTTCTCCTCAGCCGAGGGCTCGGGCTCGGGAGCAGGTGCAGGGGCGGGAGCCTCCTCTTCCTTCTTCTTCATCAGGCGGTTCATCACCTTCACCATCATAAAGACACAGAATGCCAGGATAGCGAAGTCAACAACCTGCTGGATGAATGCACCGTAGTTCCACGTTACGGCAGGAGCCACCTCGGTGCCAGCCTCTACGACAGCCTTTTTGAGTGTCAGGTTCAGATCGGTGAAATCAACACCACCCACAACCAAACCGATAGGAGGCATGATCACATCGTTAACGAGCGAGGTCACAATCTTACCAAATGCACCACCGATGATCACACCGACAGCCATATCCATTACGTTTCCCTTAAGCGCAAAGGCTTTGAATTCCTGTAAAAATCCCATAACTATAAGTTTTATTGTATTAAATATTTATAACAACATCTCTCGCAGACGACGACAGCTCGCCTCATAATCCGTCTTGTCGAAATGCACCGTACGGATTCCCTTTCTCTGGGCTGCCTCGACATTCTCCTTGCGATCATCTATAAAGAGTGTATCCTCGGGCACCAGAGCAAAACGCTCCAGCAGCAGGTCGTAGATCTCGGGCTGAGGCTTTACCATACCCTCCTCGCACGAAATGACCTCGCCATCGAAGTGACGATAGACGGGCTGCTCGCGCAGGAAGTCGATAAACTCGCGCGACATGTTCGACAGCACGTAGAGTTTGTAGCCGGCAGCCTTCAGATCGGCAATCAGCGCTGCGGTGGGACGGATGGTCTCCTGACGCGATATAGCCTCGCGAATCATCGCAGCGGCATACTCCACCTCCACGCCACGATACTCGGCCAGCTGCGCCGCCACATCATCGAACGTAGAGACACCCAGATCGTAGTCGGTCCAGAATTTGGGCATCGGTGTGAGCGATACGTATGAGAAAAACTGCTTAAAATGGTCACTGCTCTTTGTCGGGTCCTGGGCAAAAACCACACGACCCAGATCAAATACGATATTTTTCATATACGCAAATATACAATTTTGACTCGAATCATGCAAAATATAGCCAAACAAATCGCTATAGGCCAACCATTAGCCAATAAAAAAAGCTACCCCCATCGGGAGATAGCTTTATAATATATAAGGTACGAACCTTTAGGCAGAGCCTACTGCTGATCCTCAGTCGTGAAGTTAAAGGTATAAACCTGGGGACGATATGAGGTGGGATCGACACCGATAATCTTGATACCGCTGTATGTGCTCATCAGCTGCGATACGTTGGGCATCATGAACTTACAACCCAGATGAGTCTGATAGATCGTTGTACCCTTGTACTCTGAATCGTCGTGGTAGAGCTCTACGTAGAAGTAGTTATCGTCAGCATAGAGATCCTTGTAGGGGCTCTTCTCGGGAGTATTCTGCACCAATGCCATCTTGGGAGGCTTGGTCATCATACCCTCTGTAGTGTTGTAGTTCACTGTCAGCGTGAGCCAGTTGGTTGCGGGTGAGAGGAAGCAATACTCTACACCAGCCGCACCGCTATACGTCTCGACATCGATGTTTGAGTCGGCAAACGAAGGCAGGTAGTACTGCGTAGGCATACACTCCTTACCGCTCAGGATGCGGATCTCGTAGTCGAAGCCTGTAGCCTTCTCGTTTACGATCTCGTAGTTGAGCAAGTAACGCAACTCCGAAGTATTGGGCTTGAATGTGGGATTCCACTGGCTTGAATTGGTTACAAATGCGGTCTTGCCATCATCCAGAAGGATGTAATAGGGAGTAGATGCTCCGGCAACATTCTCCATGATTGAACCAAAGCCCTGATATGCGACAGTGGTCTCTTCATTAATGCCACATGATGTGCCCATCACTACGGCGGCACACAGAGTCAGCGCAATGTTGATTAGTTTTTTCATATTCTAAAAAAGTTAAAATTATTCCATCTATTTTACAAACGCAAATATACGCAAAATATTATTTCGCTTAAGACTTTTTCACTTACTTTTTACCACTAATACTATCATTATTGCTTATCTACCCGCTTCGGGTGGCAAACTCTTCTCTCAATAAAGGCCTCTCCTTTCGGGAGAGGCCACATTCAGGTTGTCGAATTATAGATTGAAGTAGTAGTTAAACTTCAGCATAAAGACGTTGGTTGCGGGTGTGCGGAACATATTACCGATGTTTTTACCCCAGCCCGACACATACTGCGATCCGTAATCAGAGCGGGCATGCTCCCACACCAGATAGAGCGTCGAACCGGGGCGATACTCCCAGCGAGCCACAAAGTTTGAACGGAACTCATTGAAGCTGAAATCGGGACTCATCATGCGTGCGCTCTCGCTCTCCGACAGGGGTCGCAGACGCTCCGATTTTTCATCCGAGAGTGTATTTGCCGCAGCCTGAAAATCGGTGTAGCGGGCATTCGAGGTAAAGGGCGCACCATAGAACTGCAGCGACAGATCGGGTGTCACGTTCACCTGTGCACGCAGCGTCACGCCATACGTACGCTGGAACATACGACCCAGGATGTACGACTTCTTCTCGCCCTCGGCCGTTGGCGCAATGGTGCCGGCATACTGCAGGTCGTTGCGGTCGGTGTAGAGCTCCGCCGCAGCCTCCAGCAGCACCTTGCTACCGATACGGGCATAGACACTCGGCTTGATGTTGTACTCGAACTTCGAGCCATCCATATTCATATTGCTGATGTAGTCGATGGTGACGTACCACTTCTTGGCCATATCGGTGAAGAAACCGAACGAGTTCCAATAGGCCGACGGCAGACGCATATCGGGGCCACCACGCAGCAGGCGATCCTCACGACGATTGGTGCGGAAGGTCTGCGTGATCCACCAGCCCCAACGGTTCCTCAGCGTAGCATCCCAGCGCAGACGGAAGCTGTGCAACTGCGTGTTACCGCCCGTATCCCACTGGTTGAGCATCGTGAACTTCACGGCCGTATTACGCCAGATAGCCCACGGCGAATTCTGATTATATGATATATCAAAGGTATTCTGTATAAGGTCGGCACGAGCCTGATAGCCCACATCGTTCATATCGAAGCCCGACGTGTAGACGATCACCTGATCCCACACCTGCAACTTCGAGAAGCCCTTGCGACCCACCTCCAGCATACCTGCCGCGCCACTGAGTGACGTGCGCGAGGGATCCACGCCGAGGAAGTCCGCCGCCGACTCACGCTGATAGTAGTGCACCGAGTTACGCTGCTTGCGCTCGATGGCTGCCTCCGAGCCGTTCAGCGTAGAGAACATAGCCTTGGCGGTGATGTAGTAGAGGCGATCCTTGAAGTAGTGCGAGAAATCCACCGCACCCGTAAAGGCATTGGCCACCATCGACTGCTCCAGATGATCCTCACTCAGGGCTCGGTTCACCGACGTTAGCATACCACCCAGCAGCGTATTACCGTCCCAGCTCTTCTGCACACGGGCTACGGTGTAGTTCGTAAGAGGTTCCGTAACGATGCGCGACTCCTGACCGCCCATGGTCATATGCGCCGACGAACGAGCCGTGACACTCTCCATAACGCCGATCGACACATTGTGTTTGTTCGTGCCGATAAACTTCAGCGCACCGATGATAGGCACATTCTTAGGTGTCTCCACAAAGCTCGTCGCATTATCCACCGAGGGCGAGTATGAGGGCATAGCACCGATACGACGCGAGTAGAAGATATTGTCCGTACCCAGAGCGAGGCTAAAGACATCGCTACCCTCCAAGAAGAAGGGACGCTTCTCCTCGTAGAAGGTCTCGGTCGTAGTGAGGTTCATCACCGAGGGGTCCTGCTCCACCTGACCGAAGTCGGGGTTGAAGGTCATATTCATCGTGTAGTCGCCCACACGCATCTTGGCATCCAGACCCACGTTGGCACGCCACTCGCTACCCGTCTGATAGGGGCTACCCTCGATGCGGGGCTCACGGGCATGCTGACCCGAGACGTAGGGTGTGAACTCTATGTTACGTGTACGTGGCACATCCTGCATACCGTGCAACTCACCAAACGAATAGACGAAGCCGTTGTTGTTCTGCGGAATCATACTCCACTCCACCATCTCGTCGTGGCGGCTCACCATACGCTGCACGTGCAGTCCCCACACGCCATCCGTCGCGACGGTGCGGTAGCGCAACTGCGTGAAGGGAATCACATACTCGGCAAACCAATAACCCCGATCGTGATAGATGTGGCTCTTGCCCGACCACACGGCATTCCACGAAAAGTTCATCTCCTGCTGGTCCGTGATATTCATATCGGTGCGTGTACCACCCGCATTGAGCATAAACTGCGATGCCGAGCGGTAGTCGTGGTACGAGTCGAACGACACGGTAACGTAGTCACCCGTCCAGTCGTCACGGTTACCTGTCTGATGGTGAATCTTCTCGGTCTCATCGTCGTAGCAACGCACGCCGATGTAGATATTCCTCTCGTCGTAGAATATCTTCATCCTTGTCTCATACTTCGACACGGCACGCTCCACGGGCTGCGACTGCACGAAGGCCTCCGACCACTCGCCCACCGAGTCCCACTCGGCCTCGTCGTCACGGCCATCAACGTGATGCTCGAAGTTTTCGATCTTCTTTGCGGTGTACTTGCGCTTATAGACCTGCTCCATCGGCAGACGCTCGCCCACCTGCTGCGCCTGCAGGGCATCGGCAAAGGCAATAGCCGAGAGTAGCATCACCGAAAATAATAGTCTGTTTTTCATTGTTTTGTTTTACTGCTATTCACTTTTC
>JAFOXS010000096.1 GCA_017391665.1 Alistipes sp.
GCCAACTGCTTGAACTTCATCGGGTCGGCATTCTCGATATAGCGGAACAATTCGGGCGAGAACGACGGGATACCCGTAAATTTGAGTTTTTCGCCCTCGGTGAAGGTATCGCCAATCTTGAACGTACCCGTGTCGTGCAGACCCACGATATCGCCCGGATAGGCAAAGTCGATAACCGACTTCTTCTCGGCCATGAAGGCTGTGGGTGACGAGAATTTAAGCTGCTTGCCACTGCGAACGTGCAGGTAGTTCTTGTTGCGCTCGAACGTGCCCGAACATATCTTCATAAAGGCGATACGGTCGCGGTGGTTAGGATCCATATTGGCGTGAATCTTAAACACAAAGCCTGTCATCTTCGCCTCATCGGGCGTAACGTTACGTGTCTCTGTGGTTGAGGGACGGGGCGAGGGTGCAATGCGGATAAAGCACTCCAGAAGCTCTCTCACACCGAAGTTGTTCACTGCCGAACCGAAGAATACGGGGGCGAGCTTGCCATCGAGGTATGCCTCTCGGTCGAAGTCGTCGTAAACGGCCTCTACAAGGTCAAGATTCTCGCGCAGCTGCGTAGCGAATTTGGGTGTTATGTAGCCATCCAACTCGGGATTTGTGATGTCGCTGAAATCTACGGTCTCGGCATCGGCCGTCTGACGCTCGTCAGTGGTGAAAAGCGAAAGGTTCTTCTCGTAGATGTTGTACACGCCCTTGAACGTATCGCCGCTTGATATGGGGAATGCCAGCGGGCGCACACGAATCTGCAACTCGCGCTCCACCTCATCAAGCAGATCGAAGGGATCCTTGCAGAGACGGTCCAACTTGTTGATAAATACCATTACGGGCGTATTACGCATACGGCATACATTCATCAGCTTGCGGGTCTGTGCCTCCACACCCTTCGCACCGTCGATTACGATGATAACCGAATCTACGGCCGTAAGCGTACGGTAGGTATCCTCGGCAAAGTCCTCGTGACCAGGGGTATCGAGGATGTTGATCTTCACATCCTTGTAGTTGAATCCCATAACTGAGGTAGCCACCGAGATGCCTCGCTGACGCTCGATCTCCATAAAGTCGGATGTAGCACCCTTCTTGATCTTGTTGCTCTTAACGGCTCCCGCCACGTGGATAGCTCCACCAAAGAGGAGCAACTTCTCCGTGAGGGTTGTCTTACCGGCATCGGGGTGTGCAATAACGGCAAATGTTCTGCGCTTGGTGATTTCGTCGATTAACGCCATAATGATTCTTCATTTAACGGCTGCAAAGATAGTGTTTTTACCTTAAATAAAAAATAAGGCCGACCCTTAAGCCGACCTTATTTTGCTAATTCTCTGTTCTCTTATCTTACGGGCGAGATAATAAAGCGGAAGGTGTAGTCCTTATACTCTACGCGGTACTGCTCCAGCGGCAGCTGCCCCCACGAGTTGATACAACCCAGACCCTGCTGCTCCAGATCGAAGCAGAGATAGGTGTTGGTGTCGGCCTTCAGGTCGCCCGAGTGACGCTGCAAGGGACCTACGGTAACGTCCATAGCCTCCTGCGAGTAGGGCAGAGCCGATGCCGAGAAGGCCTTCTCGGCGATGATGCGGATACCAGCACCAGCCGTGTTCTTGAGCTCGAAGTAACGCAGGTCAGAGTGCGTACCCGACTCCTGCGGACGAGCCATCTTCTCGTTGTACTGCTCCGAAACACTCTGCTTGTAGAGGCCAATGTCGGCAGCACTCTTACGGTCGGCATAGTTCTCGACTTTACCGCGACCATAGTACTCCAGAACGTTATATGCTGCGGGCAACTCTACGCGAGTTCCGTAGCGGAACATATTCGAGATCTTAGCGCCGGGCGTAGTTGTCATAGCCTGCTCAACCTGAATTGCACCCTCGCCATTGATCGTATAGGTCATACGCAGTGTTGCCTGCACCTCGCTGATCTCGTAGTCGGCCGTAACCTTAGCCACGCCATCCTCTACCTTTGCGTCGAACGACTTGAGTGTGAGTGTCGGGTTGCGCCATACGCTATAGCGGGTATGCAACTTCGCACCTATATCGTTCTCCGTGGGTGCACGCCAGAAGTTGGGGCGCAGAGCCGAATCATCAGAGATTAGGTTCATCGTGCCATACTGAATCTGGTTGATGAAGCCCTCGCGGTTGAAGCCCACGATCCAGTCGTAACCCTCGACGTTGGTAGCCTTCTCAAACTTTGTAACCTTCACGGGGCGATCCGACTTGGCCAGCGTAAAGGCTGCCTCGGTGTCGTACTCCTTGATAATGTGCTGCTGCTCGGCAACAGTGTGGCCAATCGTGAGCAGAGGCTGCTTCTCGGTCAGTACGAAGCGGATGTTAAGCACCACCTCCTTGGCCTCGGGGCAGATATCCTCGGTAGTGTAGCCCAAAGTGAACTGCTTGCGCTGCTGTGCTGCTACGTCCAAACGGTCGATGCGGCCAGCCTTTGTCACAACACCATCCTGCTGCAACTCCCACTCCATAGCATAGGGCTCGAGGCCGACGAAGAAGTTTTCGTTATATACCTCCACCTTGCCACGCAGCAAATCTACTGCAGAGGTCCAGATTGACTGGTACTCGCGGCGTACCTCGTAGGCGTGAGCCTGAGGAGTGCGGTCTGAGGCGATGATACCGTTGTTGTTGAATGAGTTGTCGGTTGCGTCGTAGTTGTTGAAGTCGCCTCCATAGTAGAACGATACCTTGCCGTCGGCCTCATACTTGGCCAGACCCTGATCCACGAAGTCCCAGATGAAACCACCCTGGTAGTGGGGGTACTTGCGAATCAAATCCCAATACTCCTTGAAGCCACCCATCGAATTACCCATAGCGTGAGCATACTCGCACTGGATAAGGGGCTTCGAGGGAGAGTTCTTTACATAATTCTCGCACCACTCCAGATCGGCATACATCGGACACATGATGTCGGTGAAGTCGTTACCCTCGGCACGCTCATAGTGGATAGGACGTGAGGGGTCGAACTCGCGAATCCAGCGGTAGCAAGCCTCGAAGTTGGGGCCGAAACCAGCCTCGTTACCCATACTCCAGATGATTACCGATGCATGGTTCTTGTCGCGCTCAACCATACGGCTGTTGCGCTCAAGGTGCGCCTTGGCGAAGAGCGGATTCTTTGCCAGAGTGTGCTCGCCGTAGTACATTCCGTGTGACTCGATGTTTGCCTCGTCGATAACGTACAAGCCATACTCGTCGCACAGATCATACCACTCGGGGGTGTCGGGGTAGTGACACGTACGAACAGCGTTGATGTTAAACTGCTTCATCAGACGAATATCCTCGATCATGCGCTCGCGTGACATTACAAAGCCCTTCAGGGGATCCACCTCGTGACGGTTCACGCCCTTTATGAGTATGGGCTGACCGTTTACGAGCAACAGACCATTTTTAATCTCCGAGGTGCGGAAACCTACGCGCTGGGCATAAGCCTCATTGTCGGTTGCAATCACCACTTTGTAGAGGTTGGGAGTCTCGGCTGACCACTTGGCGGGAGCCTTCACCTCAAATGTGTGTGATGCCTTGCCCTTCGAAGGGGTAACCTTTGTCTCGGCAACAGGCTTGCCTGCAGGGTCGAGCAACTTTACCGTAGCAGACTTTACTGCCGACGAGAACTCCATCTCAACCGAGAGCTTGCCATCCGTGTAGTTGTTCTCCAGCGACGGAGTAATCATCACATCCTGCATACGAGCTTTGGGGCGTGCGACAAGCTCCACATCGCGTGAGATACCGCTCAGACGCCACAAATCCTGATCCTCGAGGTATGTGCCATCGCACCAGCGGAAGATCTGCAGGGCGATATGGTTCTCGCCGGGCTTTACGAACTTTGTCACATCGAACGATGCGCCGAGGTGGCTATCCTCCGAGTATCCTACGAACTTGCCGTTAACCCATACATATACGTTCGACGTAGCGGCGCCGATGTTGAGCATAATGTCGCGGCCTGACCATGTAGCGGGCAGGGTGAATGTGCGACGATATGAGCCAACGTGGTTCTGCTCGATGGGGATGTTGGGCGGGTCGTTGCGGAAGTTGCCACGCCAAGCGTAACCAATGTTTACATAGATAGGGTCGCCATAGCCGTTCAGCTCCCACATAGCGGGAACCTCCATATCATCCCAGCCCTTGTCGTTGAACGAGGGAGCGTAGAAGTCGGTGGGACGCTGGTCGGCATTCTCCACCCAGTTGAAGCGCCATGTGCCGTTGAGCGATAGACGATATGCGCTCTGCTGGTCGCAATATGCACCCTCGGCATCAGCCGCGTTCTCGAATACCTTGTAGGTCGAGTGCATCGGCTGGCGGTTAATTGCATTTACGTTGGGATCTTGCCACTCGGTAAATGTCTGCGCCTGCGTGCCGACAGCGGCAAGCAAGGCTGCAAGAATAATGGTAAATCTCTTCATATTAAGTTGTTTGATGGTTATCAGTTTATGCAATCAGGGGCTTGATCACGCCAAAGAGGATGTAAGCCACGATCAGCGTCACCACGATGTTGAAGCCCTGAGCCGTGAGGAATGCCCACAAAGGACGACGGTTCTCCTTCGAGAAGATGTCGGCAAAGCGGGTCTCCAGGCCTACGCATACGAAGGCGATGCTGAACAGGGTATTGGTGAAGCCCTTGGTGATTTTGCCTACGGCCTTGGCGCTCTCCACGTCAAGCAGGAAGCTGAATACGAGCGAAGCCACAACAAAACCAACGACGAACTTCGGGAAACGATCCCAGATAACGCCCAGCGTAGGCTTCTCCTCATGCTGCTCACCCTTGTAGGTCCACATCAGCGAGATTACGAAAGCCGCCAAGCCGAGCAGTACGTTCTGCGATGACTTTACGATAATTGCAGTCTGCGCTGCTGCCTCGCCAAGCATTGTGCCCGATGCAGCTACGGCGCCCGTGGTGTCAATAGTACCACCTAACCATGCACCTGCAACCTCCTCGTTAAGTCCCAGCAGGTCGGCCACCCACGGCATGATGTACATCATAGGAATGGCGCACACCAGCACCAGCGAGATGATGTACGATAGTTTTTTGTTGTCACCCTTGATAACACCGGCCGTTGCGATAGCAGCCGATACGCCGCAGATTGAGACCGACGATGCAAGCATTGTTGACATTTCGCGATCTACGCCAAAGCGACGTGAGATGAAGAATGCGAAGTACCATACTGTAAAGACCACGATCAGAGCCTGTGCCAAACCAAATACGCCCGATTTCATCACCTCACCAAAGAGGATCGTAGAACCGAGGCATACGATGCCGATCTTGATGTAGAACTCACTCTGTATGGCGGGCTTCAACCACTCGGGCACGCGGAAGCAGTTGCTCACGATAAGACCGAAGATTACAGAGAAGAATACCGACTCCAGACCCCACTCCTTGATGATGGGGATGTTGGCTACGACCTGTGCGCCGAGCGAGAGTACGAAGATCACCAACAGCGAGAGGAATATTCCCACCATCTTGCGACGCAAAACAGCCTGGCATAGATAGGTTAGACCAAGTATAGCGGCAAACATCGTGGCGGCCTTGAGCCACGCGTCGGTCGAACCCAGCTCCTTGGGCATTGAGGGCATAGCATCGGGGAAGAGCGTCGCCAGCAGCAGTACGATAGCACCGGCATAGACGATTACCCAGTCTTCATTTTTTAAGGTTGCAATAAGTTTCTTCATTTTATTTAGTTTTGTTCTTGTTTTCTGTTGAGGGTTACTATCTCTTATCCACCTCGTTCAAGGCGAAGGCATACGCGCCGAGTGAGATGGCCTTGCTTGCACCGATCTTTGATATCATCACGCCGATACGCTTCTGCGGATCGTACGTAACGGTCTTATCTGTTCCATATACCTTCAGCTCGCGCGAAGCGCCACGGGCAAACTGCTCGAACTCCTCGTCATTGTCCAAATCGTAAACCTTCATCTGCACGCGGTCGAACTCCTCGCCCGAGATAGAGTGCATCTGACTTCGCAACTCCTTCAGAAGGGCTGGCATAATATACTTCTTGGCCGCTGTGATACCTCCGCCGATAACTATCACGCCGTCAATTAGCGTCACGGCCGTAGCCATAGCGTCGCCTGCAACCTCTCCCATCGTGGCAAAGGCCTTGCGGGCTGCTTCCTTGTCGCCCTCGCGACTGCCCTCGGCAATGTCGAAAATATCTTTCGGCTCGAGCGAAGGATCATCCACGCCCGAGGCCTCACGATATACACGCTTCACGGCACGCACGGCTACGCCATCCTCGGCCATCACGTCGGGCATATGCTTATGACGCAGGCAGAAGGTCTCGATGCATGAGTTGTCGCCCGTGTGCAACTCGCCCTTGGTTACAAAGCCAAAGCCGAAACCTGTGCCGAACGTATAACCCAGTAGGGTGTGGTAGCGCTTGGCACTTCCCAGCGCCTCAAGGCGTGAGTGGATTTCGGGCAATGCGCCAGCCAAAGCCTCGCCGTAGGCGTAGAGGTCGGCGTCGTTGTTGATATATACGGGGATTCCGAATTTTTCTTCGAGGAATGGTCCCAACGCCACGCCATCGCGGAACGATGGGAAGTTAGGCAGATAGAAACCACCTACGATGCCGTTGGCATAGTCAGCAGGGCCAGGGAATGCGAAGCTGATGGCTACGGGCTTATGGTCGAGCTGCGCGATGACGCGCTCGAAGCCCTCCACCATGGTGGCCATGCAGCGATCAAGGTCGTCAGCATTGGCGGGCAGGGTGATAGGATCTACTATGAATTCGTTGGCGCGGATGGCTCCAAAGACAAAATTGGTGCCTCCGGCGTCAAGAGTAATGACGGTTCGTTGGTCGTTTCTGTACATAGTTGGTTAATTTGTGTTAAAAAATCATTCAAAGATACGCAAAAAGCGTGATATTGTAACATAAAAAAATGTAATTTTGTAGAGTAAAACGAAACATATTAACGACTAAAAGTTATGAAAAGAGTATTTTATTCTTTCTTTGCCCTTGCAGCATTATGTTGTCTGTCTTTTGCTGTGTCTTGTCAAGGCACGGCACCCGAATCGGACGCTGGAGCAAGTAGAGTAGAGAAAATCTTGGAGCATCTGCACAATCCACAGTCCAAGTATGTCATCGTAGTCAGCCACCGTGGCGACTGGCGCGACTATCCCGAGAATTCGATTCCTGCTATTGAGTCTGTAATCAGAATGGGTGTCGATATGGTAGAGCTGGATATTGCTATGACCAAGGATAGTGTACTGGTGCTCTCACACGACCGTACTCTCGACCGTTGTACCAATGGTAAGGGACGTATCAGCGAAATAACCTACGACTCATTGCAGAGCTTTACTCTGAAGTCGGCACACGGCGGAGATTTCGGTTACAAACTCAGAATCCCTACGTTGCGTGAAGCTCTGGAGGTGTGCAAGGATCGCATCCTGATCAATATCGACAAGGGTTATGACTACTACGATCAGGTTCTGGCGCTGACCGAGGAGCTGGGCGTAACACATCAGATTCTTATCAAGGGCGGTATGCCTCTGGCCGATGTGAAGAAGAAGATGGCCGCATACGAGAATAATCTGCTCTATATGCCCATCATTACTCCTGCTAACAAGGCGCATCAGCCACTGTTGGAGGAGTACCTTGCTGGCGAGCCCCAGCTTGCATATGAGATCTGCTGGAGCGAGTTAACTCCTGTTGTGGAGTCTGCCATGGAACGCGTGAAGGCGAGTGGTTCGAAGTTGTGGGTAAATACGCTGTGGAACTCAATCAATGGTGGCTTGAGTGATGACAATGCATTCATGACATCACCCGACGAGGTGTATGGTAAACTTATTGATATGGGAGCAACGATGATCCAGACCGATCGTCCCGAATTTATGATCGAGTATCTGCGTTCACGAGGCTTGCACGACTAATTAACAGTGCCAATAGAAAAACAGGGCTGCTAACTTTTTTGTTAACAGCCCTGTTTTTATAGGTAGAGCATTGATACAACGCATATTGCAAATCCTGTAACAAAACAGGCCAGCAGTTGCAAACTTCTGTTACGCCCCAGATAGAGACGTGCCGATGCCAGCATACCAGCAACTACGAGTGAACATAGCAGGGTCCAGAATACGGCCGGCTCGCCGGCTATGTTTAGCATCACGAAGAAGGCTACCGTAGCACCCATAGCCACCAGATGCGTACTTGGGCGCGAGAAGCGCGATAGAGCGAGGCAAGCCATGGTACACAATGCAGCCGATATGGCTATCTTGCGGAAGAGGATCAGCGATGGAGCGCGCATCATCGTGATGGCATATAGCAGATAGCAAATCGTACATGCAAGCATCATCACCGTCATCTTATGGCGCTGCTGGATCTCGCGACCGCGCAGACGCTGTATGCGTTTGAGCAGAGCCACCGTGAGGAGAGGCAGTGCGGTGGCGTAGAGTACTATGGCCCACATCAGATAGGCTTTTAACTTTGAGGGATATAGCGCATAGATGGTGCCAGAAAATAGCAGTACTGCCTCCACATATATTGGAATGAGGAAGGGGTGAAAAAGGTTCAGTATTATCTTGGCTATGCGCTTCATTGTCTAAATTTGTTTACGCAGACGTGCAACGGGTATGTCCAGCATCTCGCGATATTTGGCCACCGTGCGGCGTGCTATGCAGTAACCC
>JAFOXS010000284.1 GCA_017391665.1 Alistipes sp.
CCCCACTCGTTTCCAGCACCCCGTTGCAGGTACTTACAAGAAGGAGCGCGTATTGGCTGGCAAGAAGTACTTCTCTGTAGCATCAGGTGGTGGTACAGGCCGTACTTTGCACCCCGATAACATGGGCGCAGGTCCCGCTTCTTACGGTATGACCGATACTTTTGGTCGTATGCACTCTGACGCTCAGTTTGCAGGTTCTTCATCAGTTCCCGCACACGTTGAGATGATGGGCTTCCTGGGTATGGGTAACAACCCGATGGTAGGTGCTACAGTTGCTGTAGCAGTTGCTATCCAGCAGGCTATGACTGAGTAATTACTACTCAACATAAATAGAATCCCCGCAAGCTAAAGCCTGCGGGGATTTTTCTTTCGTGAGCTTATGACGAAATAATGCTTATGCGAAGATCGAAATCACAAGTGCCACGATAAATCCCGTCACGCCGACCAGAGTCTCCATTACGGTCCAGGTGCGCAGCGTGGTCTTTTCATCCATACCGACGAGAGTCTTTACAAGCCAGAAGCCCGAATCATTAAAGTGTGAGCAGACGGTAGCACCACCAGCTATCGAGGCCGTAATACACGCCAGATGAAGCGGCGAAAGCGATGCAATCTCGGGCATTGCGGCTATGATACCTGCCGCCATGGTCATTGCCACCGTAGCCGAACCGACCGATATACGCACCAGAGCCGCAACGACAAAGGCTACAACCACCATCGGTAACGATGCCGAAGCCACTGCCCCACCGATAATCTCACCAAGACCAGAATATTGCAAAATATATCGCAACACGCCACCGCACGCCGTAACGAGCAGGATCAGGCCCACGGGTTCGAGCGATTTCGTCATCACACGCTCCAGTTCTTTGGATGAATAGCCGTTACGATAGCCCAGCAGAAACATCGCCACAAGTGTTGCAATCGTTAGTGCCACAAATGGTTCTCCGAGGAAATTTATCACCTCACGCATCGGCGCCATAGCATCCACAACGCCCGCCACTGACTTTAGAATGATGAGCACCAGCGGGATGAGAATAATAAGTACAACGGTTGCAAAACTCGGCAACTTGGATGTGTCGATATCGGGTTGCGAGGCAACATGCTCGGGTACAGGGATAAAATATTTCTTGCCGCAGTATGCGCCCCACACAGGTCCCGCCACAATCATTGCGAAGAATCCGCAGACAAGACCCACGATAATCACCCAACCCAGATCAACGCCCAGCATACTGGCAACCAGCACCGGGCCAGGCGTAGGAGGTATAAAGGCGTGACCAACGGCCAGACCCGCCAACAAAGGAATAGCATAGTAGAGCGATGAGCGTGAGGTACGCTTTGCCAGCGAAAAGGCCAGCGGAATAAGGATTATAAGTCCCGCATCGAAGAATACGGGCATAGCGATAACCAGACCCGTAATACCGAGAGCCCACGCCGCCTTCCTGTCGCCAAAGCGGTTGACCATCGTAACGGCCAGAGTCTGCGCACCGCCCGATATTTCGAGTATCGCACCAAACATTGAACCAAGGCCTACAAGTAGCGCAATGCCTTTAAGCGTGTTGCCCATACCGTCATTGACCGAGGCTACAATCTGTTCGAAGGGCATACCTGCAGCCAGACCAATGGTGATGGCACCGACCAGTATGGCAATCATCGCCTGCCAGCGGAAACGTATGATAAGGACAAGCAGCAGGATAAGCCCCGCCACCGCGGCTATGATCAATCGAGTAGGATCAAGTGGAAGCATAATCAGTTCTTTTTTCGGCGGTTAATCTTCTATTTTCATATATCCACCCTCGATAGCCGAGAGTGCATGGCGGGCAAAGAGTTTGAGCACACCACCCTTATACTTCGGCTCGCGAGGTTGCCACGCAGCACGGCGCTCAGCAAGCACACGCTCAACCTCTTCGGGCGAGCACTCCACGCCAGCGATGCCCACAATCTGCAATATACGCTTCTCAATATCGAGATGAATCAAATCACCCTCCTCAACGAGTGCAATCGTACCACCCACAGCCGCCTCGGGCGATATATGTCCTATGGCAGGGCCACGCGAAGCTCCCGAGAAACGGCCATCGGTCAATAGGGCAATCGAGCGGCCCAACTCGGCATCCGACGATATAGCCTCCGTGGTGTAGAACATCTCGGGCATACCCGATCCCTTGGGTCCCTCGTAGCGGATAATCACAGCATCGCCCTTCTCAATGCGGTGCGAGAGGATAGCCTCGATAGCCTCCTCCTCGCAATCGAACGGACGTGCACGCAGCGTAGCGCAGAACATCTCACGAGGTACTGCCGTATGCTTGACCACAGCACCATCGGGCGCAAGGTTGCCCTTCAGGATTGCCACCGAGCCATCCACACCGATAGGATTATCGAAAGGACGTATCACATCGTGACGTTTCAAGCCCCAGCGCTGAAGATGCTGTTCGCATTTATCATAGAAACCGTTGCGCTTCAACTCGTCCAGATTCTCGCCCAGCGTCTTGCCCGTAACTGTCAGTGCATCGAGATGCAACACATCACGTATCTGCTCCATCACAGCAGGCACGCCGCCCGCATAGTAGAAGAACTGCGCTGGCCACTCACCCGCAGGGCGAATATTGAGCAGATAGCGCGCCCCGCGATGCAGACGATCAAAGGTCTCTGCATCGATCTTAAATCCCAGCTCATGCGCAATGGCGGGAATATGGAGCAACGAATTTGTTGAACCCGATATAGCTGCATGTACCATGATAGCATTCTCGAAGGCCTTCATCGTCACTATATCGCTCGCCTTGATACCCATCTCAACGAGTCGCATGACCTGTCGTCCAGCCTCATATGCC
>JAFOXS010000259.1 GCA_017391665.1 Alistipes sp.
CGAGGGTTTCAAGCGTGAGCGTCTGTTCCTTAACTTCGACGGTATCAACTGGAAGGCCGATATCTACCTCAACGGCAAGAAACTCAGCCGCATCGAGGGTGCCTTCATCCGTGGTATGTACGACGTGACAGATGCCATCGTCGAGGGCACAAATGTCCTGGCCATTGAGATCGTTAAAAATGCCCACATCGGTGCCATCAAGGAGAAATACTCTTACAACACCGACCTTAACGGCGGTATCCTCGGCGCCGACAACCCCACCTTCCACGCCTCAATCGGCTGGGACTGGATCTCGACCATCCGTGGCCGAAATATCGGTATCTACAATGATGTATATCTCACAACCGCTGGCGACGTAACATTGAGCGACCCCTTCGTACAGACAACCCTTAAGGGCGAGGAGAAGCTGGCAACGCTTACGCCCGAGGTATTTGTTGCAAACCACGCCTCACAGCCCGTGACGGGTAAGTTAAGCGGAAAGATCGGCGCTATTACCTTCGAGCAGGAGGTGACACTCTCGGCCGGAGAGAAGCGCGCCGTAACATTCGATCCTAATACCTTCGCCCAGCTCAAGGAGCAGAAGATGAACCTATGGTGGCCCAAGGGATATGGCGATCCATATCTTTACGATGCCGAGTTTGAGTTCAAGGTCGATGGCAAATCTTCGGACAAACACTCGTTCAAGGTGGGTGTTCGCGAGATGACCTTCAACGAGGACAACAGCACGCTGTCGCTCTACATCAATGGCCGTCGTTTCATCGGTCGTGGTGGTAACTGGGGCTTTGGCGAGAACAACCTCAACTACCGTGGCCGCGAATACGACATCGCCGTTGAGCACCATGCCAACATGAACTTCACGATGATGCGTAACTGGGTAGGTCAGATTGGTGACGAGGAGCTATATGAAGCTTGCGACAAGCACGGCATCATGATCTGGCAGGACTTCTGGCTGGCTAACCCTGTGGATGGCCCGAACCCCTACGACGAGGCTATGTTCATTGCCAACGCCGAGGATTTCGTGCGTCGTATGCGTAGCCACGCATCTATTGGTCTTTATTGTGGTCGTAACGAGGGATTCCCGCCCGCTACAATCGATGCTGCACTGCGCCAGATTGTAAAGGCAGAACACCCTGGCCTGCACTATATCTCAAGTTCGGCAGATGAGGTGGTGACGGGTCACGGCCCCTACCGCGCACAGTCGGTAAAGACATACTTCACGCTGGAGAATGGCAAGGATAAGTTCCACAGCGAGCGAGGCATGCCCAACGTGATGAACTACGAGAGCCTTAAGCGCACCCTCAAGGAGGAGGACCTCTGGCCGCAGGGCGATAAGTGGGGTCAGCACGACTACACCATGGAGGGCGCACAGGGCGGCTCATCGTTCAACGCCATCATAGCCAAGGGCTTCGGCGAGCCGCAGAGCGCGCAGGAGTTCACCGAGCTGGCACAGTGGGTCAACTACGACGGCTATCGTGCCATGTTCGAGTCACGCAGTGCCTACCGCAAGGGTCTGCTTCTGTGGATGACACACCCCGCATGGCCCTCGATGGTATGGCAGACCTACGACTACTACTTCGAGCCTACAGCCGCCTACTTCGGCTCGATGAAGGGCAACGAGCCGCTGCATGTGCAGTGGAATGCCGCAACGGACAAGGTTGAGGTGGTGAACTACAGCGCCGGCTCACACCCCGCACTCTCAGTCGAGGCGCAACTCATCAACATGGACGGCTCGGTGCAGTGGCAGAAGAGCGTACAGGTAGCCAGCGAGGAGGATACCACCGTGGAGGCCTTCGCATTGGAGTTCCCCGCATCGCTCTCTCAGGCACACTTCCTCAAGTTGTGGCTCAAGGAGGGTGATAAGGTAGTATCTGACAACTTCTACATCCGCGGTGTGGAGGAGGGTAACTTCCAGGCCATAAAGCAGATGCCCAAGGTTGAGCTGAAGCAGACAGCGACCGTTGAGCAGAACGCTGACGGTTCGTGGAGTGGCAGCATCACGCTGCGCAACGATAGCTCTACGCCCGCGCTGATGATTCGCGTGAATGTTGTTGGCGAGAAGGATGGTGACCAGATTCTGCCAATCTTCTACTCTGACAACTACGTCTCACTGCTGGGTGGCGAGCAGCGACAGATCTCGTTCCGCTTCAAGGACGAGGATACGCGCGGCAATAAGCCAAAGGTTGTAGTCACGGGCTACAACGTACAATAACAAAAACAAACGGCTGCCCTGCGGGACAGCCGTTTGTTTTTTTATTTTCTGTTACCTTAAACCAGGCGGCGAATCAACTGCTCGCGCTCACCAGCAAGGAAGTCGATGATGGGGATCTCAATCATAGTATATGCACCCGGCTGCTGACGCAGTACGGCACGTGCACCTGCCACCAGAATCTGGCTTGTAAGGCCGGGGTTGTCGATACTCATATTGAACTCAAAACGCTGATTCTGCGTCTTACCTGACACACCCTTGCGAACCATATTCACGCCGTGGCCCATATCTTTGAGCGCCTCGACGCTCTCCACCTGCATCACGTGAGTCTCATCGTGCACGAAGTATGCATCGTTCTTGATAGCATCGGCCACCTTTGCGAAGTCGTAACCCTCCTCCAGCTCGATATATACCATACGGCGGTGGATACCCGTACCCACGGGGATAGTCATCGACAAGGCTGCCTTCACACCCTCGATAGCCTTCACAGCTACCGTATGGCCCATGCTCATACCAGGACCAAAGTTTGTATATGTAATACCCTGCGGAGCGCATACCTCCATCAGCGCGCGCACTACAGAGTCGCTACCCGGATCCCAACCCGTAGAGATCAGTGCCGCAGCACCAGCCTCGCGAGCCACCGCATCAAGACGTGCACGCATATCGGCAATGCCGGTGTGAATATCAAAACTATCAACGGTAGAGATACCCAGCTTGAGTGCCTGCACAGCGCTCTGCTCCACAAGACGTGAGGGCGTGCAGAGGATAGCTACATCCACAGCCTCCAGCTCCTCCAAAGAACTAACTACGGGATATGGCGACTCGGCAGCCGATGCCAGCGATGATGCACGGCGCACAACGCCCGCAATCTCAAAGTCGGCGGCAGCCTCCAAAGCCTCCACTACATATTTACCAATATTGCCGTAACCTACAACGGCTGCTCTGATCTTTTTCATAACTAACCTATATTATGTTTTTGCAAAGATAACGGTTTTTGATAACCATGGATAAAAAATATCAAAAAAATTATCTCTCATAACACCCACCCATAAAAAAGTGGCTGTCCAACAATAACGTTGAACAGCCCAAATTCTTTCAGAACGTGTATAAAAAGAGGGATTTCAAGGCCTGCGAGGCCCGAGAAACCGCAGTTTACTGAGGCGTAAATGAGGATTGCGAGGGCAAGCGTAACGCAGAAATCACCTTTTTAGACACGTTCATCTCTTTTACTTCGAGGGCGTGTAGATCAACTTCTTGGTCTTGGGGTCACGCGAGAACTGCTTGAAGTAATCCCACATAACCTGTGCCGTGGGCATAAAGTTCCAGTGACCATAGTCCATCACCGCCACGATACGAATCAGCGGTTTCTCGCCCTTGTAGTGCTGGCCAATCTCCATTCGGATACCCTCACCCTTGTTGGTTACAACGCTCTGGCGATCCTTCAGCGTAAAGCCAAAGACGGCATCCTTCTCAAAGTCGAGATCCATCACCACATCCATACCATTCATCTGCTGGTAGGTGTTCCATGCGTTGAGATAGCTATTATCCTTATAGTTGTCGGGCGTAAAGTAAGGCACCACCATATCGGCTGTGCCGATAACCGAGCAGTAGGGCATCTCCACAGCACCACGCTTCTGCGTAGCTTCATCCCACATAGCATCGAAGTTAGAGAACAGACCGCGTGCACCCTTGAAGATACCTCCCGAGTGACCACCCACAGCGGCAAAGAGGTGCGACTTCTTGATTCCGAGTGCCGTAGCCGTCATCGAACCTGCCGACAAACCCTCGGCATAGATGCGTGAGGGATCCAACTGCGGATACTTTGCCAAGAGCTGATACAACACCTGCTCCACGCCATCGTGACCCATAGCGCCATAGTTGCGGCTACCCTGCCACTCCATCTCCACCACGAAGAAACGCTCCTTGCCTGCCACCTGAATAAATCCCGAAGTCTCGGCCTGCGTACGGGGATCGTTGGCGTTACCGTGCAGAAGAACCATCACAGGAACACTCTTTGCCGGAGCACCCTGCATTAACTCCTCGGGCCAATACTCATACCACAACCATGGCAGACCCTGACGTTGCTCGGCGATGACAACCTCACGCTTGATGCCCAGAGCCTCCCAGTCGGTGAAGGGCTCCAGCTCACCTGCGCCATACTGGCCGAATGTCATACCCTCGTAGTGTGTATGCTTGTAGTTATTATAACGGAAGTTCTTGCCCAGCACCTCGCTCCATGCCTTGGCGAAGATCTCCGCGAGCGATGCCGACGCATTCTCATTTACCACAACCGTGAGCAAAGGCTCATCCGTATTGACATACTTCTCGCCCTGCTTTACGGCCTTGTTGATCGCAACATAGCTCTTTGCAACGGTCTTGGCTGTCTTGCCAGCCACGTATGCGGGCACACCCCATGACTGCGCGGGAGCCTTGAAAGTCTTTCCATTGATAGTGAGGATGCCTGCAATGTGCGAAGCGGCATCCGTAGCTGCCAATGCCTGATTCACAAACGTTGCACCATTACCCACGCCCACAACCTTCAGGTTGCCCGAACGAGCACGGTTGAACACCTCCACAAAGGCATCGAAATCGGCCTTTACATCGTACTTCTCGCCCACGGGGTTGAGTACATATACCGATGCATGGTTAGCCCCCACAACAGTCTGCATACCAAGCTGCTCGACAAGAGCCTTTGCACCAGCCTCATCCACGCGAGCATCGGGATAGATGAAGAACGTAGGCGAGTTGTTGTGCGAACGGCCCACATCCTGCGCCGCATTGTAAGAACGTGTGTTGTACGCCACATTTGAGGGCATAGGCGGCTGATTCTGCCCCTGCGCCATAGCAGCCAATGAGAGAAACATTGCCGCTACAAAGAGTGTAAGATTTTTCATATAGTATCAGATTTATTCGATATCAACCTATTGCCTTAAACAAGGCTATACGCAAATATAATAAATATTGGCAGATAATCATCCATTTCTGTCACTAAAACGAAATATCCGCATCTGAACACGAAATATCGATGCTCTTAAATGAAAAACGAGGCTCGGGATCAATGCCATAGCCTCGCTTCGTATATTTTGCATTCTATTACATCTGCACG
>JAFOXS010000302.1 GCA_017391665.1 Alistipes sp.
GAAGCGGATTCGAACCGCTGTAGACGGTTTTGCAGACCGGTGACTAAGCCACTCATCCATCGGACCATTATGTTTTCAAAGGCGAGGCGCACGAGGCATCCCCATCCTTTTCGAGGTGCAAATATACAAAAAAATCTAATTACGCCAAAACTTTAGGGCAAGTTTCGTGCTTTTTCTTAAAAATTAGACTTAAAACGAGCCACAGCACCCGAAAATCCTTATTTCTTATCACCGAGGCGATAACTTTAGGCAATAATTATTATTTTTGTAGTACACTAATAATACGATACTATGAAACGTAAAGATTTTCTAAAAATTACCGCCCTGGGCGTTGGTGCCTTTGGCGCAGGCTCACTTCTAACAAATGCCGCGTTGTCGGACTCACCGCAAAAGGTTGAGACTCCGCTCGAGACCGAAGGGTGGCTACAAGAGCCGCCACGCCAGATTCCCGTTGTTGCGAGCGCCGATGTGGTAGTTGCAGGTGGTGGCCCGGCAGGAATTGCGGCGGCCATCTCGGCGGCAAGAGAGGGCGCGAGCGTTATCCTCATCGAGCGAGAGTACTTCTTGGGCGGCCTATGGACTGGTGGTCTGGTGCTTCCCGTATTGGATACAAGAGCATTGAATGCCGAGGGAGAGATGACAGCTGTTGTTCGTGGTGTGTGGAGCGAGATCTTCGACCGTGCGCTGGCTATGGGTATGGTAACCAACTTCCCCGACAGTCCCGTGGTAGATCCCGAGGCGTGCAAATATATCCTCGAGCAGATGATTCAAGAGGCGGGCGTTCAGCTTATCTACAACAGCCACGCATCACAACTGATAATGAGTGGCGATAGGATTCAAGCCATAATCGTGGAGACCAAGAGCGGCCGCGTAGCCATTCAGGGCAAGACCTATGTCGATTGTAGTGGCGACGGCGACCTGATGAACTGGGCGGGTGAGGAGTTCGATATCCGCAAGCACGATATTGGTGTGATGTACCGCATCGGAGGGGCCCACGGGCTCAACGTAGGCACTCCGACTCCTATTGCTGGTGTGAGGAATATGTGGATGCGAGGGGAGTCCAACGAGGATGGTCTCAATGTATTCAACCAAACACGTCTGGAGTTGCTTATGCGCAAGAGGATGTGGGAGCAGACCCAAGAGCTCAAGGCATCGACAGGACGCGACGATATATTCCTGCTGGAGACCCCATCGCTACTCGGCGTTCGCCTTACGCGTGTGCTCAAGGGCAAGGGGCAAGTTACGTTCGAGGGTGCTATAAATAGAAAGGTGTACGACGATGTAATCGGCTATAGCGGAGCGCAGGATAACGTAGTGTATAATGGCATTACCTACCGTCCCCACGAGCGACCCATCTGGCAAATTCCGTACAGCGCCCTACTGCCGCAGAGGTGCCCCAACCTATTGGTGGCTGGTCGTTGCATTAGCTTCGACGAGGGGCTGAACTACGACGCCCGCGAGGTGGGAACCTGCTTTGTTACGGGTCAGGCCGCAGGCGTAGCCTCGGCTCTTGCCGCAAACCTTCGTAGCTCGGTGCAGGAGGTCAATATCGGCAAGCTGCAGGAGTCACTGCGCAAGCAGAATGTATATCTGTAACATCCATCCTGCGATAATCTAACTAAAATTAGTAACTTTACCTCTGCAAAGCTGATTCCTATGCCATTGATGCCGATAAAAGATATAGCTCTCACGTTTGTTCCGCGTCTGGGGACAAGGGCAGTGGCATATCTGCTGGAGTGCTTCGGCTCGGCCGAGGCCATCTACTCGGCATCTGCGCAGGAGCTCATATCACGGGCCGAGTTGCGCGAAGATGTGGCACGCTCGATTGTCGAGGGAGCCGGTATGCGCGAAGCTGAACGCGAGGCGACATATTGCCTGCGTCATGACATCAAGGTTATTGCGTCCACCGATGAGTGTTACCCCTCTCTGCTGCGAGAGATTGACGACTACCCCGCCGTCATCTATCTGCGAGGCAACGCCGAGGCATTAAAAGCCCGCTCGGTGGCCTTTGTCGGCACTCGCAAGATATCATCCTACGGACAACGCATGTGCAACGAGCTGGTGCAGGGATTTGCCGAGTGCGTACCCGATGCCGTCGTTGTGAGCGGCCTGGCGTACGGCGTAGACAGCGCCTGCCACAGAGCAGCACTGCAGTATGGATTGACTACCGTTGGCGTCGTAGCCAATGCTCTCCCCAGTATTACCCCTACAGCACACCAGCATCTGGCCGAAGATATGATCTCTCACGGCGGAGCGGTCATCACAGAGCTATCCTCACAGACAAAACAGAACGGCCGATACTACATTACCCGCAACCGCATCATAGCCGCCATAGCGGCAGGCACGGTGGTCGTTGAGTCGGCAGAATCGGGCGGCTCGCTATCAACGGCTGCCTTTGCCGATGGCTACAATCGTACAGTTATGGCTCTGCCAGGTCGTGCCACCGATGTAAATTCGCGTGGCTGCAACCTGCTGATACGCAACCGCAAGGCGCAGGCCATACTCTCGGGCGAGGATATCGCACGCGAGATGATGTGGGAAATGGGGCTTGACAATATCTCAAAACCCGTCAAGGAGCCTATGCCACTTACGCGCGACGAGGAGCAGCTACTTGCCCTGTTTGACAATGAGCCAATAAGCATCGATACGCTGCTCTTGCGCAGCGGGCTGAATGCCGGAGAGCTGTCTCTGCATCTGATGACACTTGAACTATCGGGAGCCATACGTCAACTGCCCGGCAAGCATTACGAGAAACTGATATGAACAAACGAGGCAAACATATAAAGTGGCTACAACAACTGCGAGGCCTTGGCATAGGTGCACTGGTAGGCATATGCTTCGCTGCCACGCTCTTTGCCGTGCCCGAGTTACGCGAGTTCATAAAGGGAGATATGAGCGAGCAGGGCATGCTCATATTTATGGCTTACTGGATGGGGGCACTTGTTGTTCTTATCCTTGCCGTATTTCTGCAAATCATCATCCACGAGGCGGGACACCTTGTCTGCGGTCTGGCCACAGGCTTTCGTGTGGTGTCGTTCCGCGTGGCCAACATTATCCTTGTGCATCACGACAGCGGATGGCAGTTTGGCCGTTTCAGCATAGCGGGAACGGGAGGACAATGCCTTATGGAACCTGCAATAGATGACATGAAGGATGCTCACAGCATGCCCTATGCGTGGTATCTGGCAGGTGGCGTGATAGCAAACATGGTAGTAACCGTAATATCGATCATAATTCTCTGCCTGCATGTTGCTGGCGTAGCGGGCAGTTGCATACTGGCGATGCTGGCGCTCTCGGGCGCTTACCTTGCAATCACCAACGGCATACCGATGAAGATAGGAGGCGTAGCCAACGATGGCGATAACATACGCACGCTTCGCCATGATACCGAGGCTCGACGTCTGCTATGGATACAGCTCAAAGCCAATGCATTATACACCCGTGGCGAGCGGTTATGCGATATGCCGGCAGAGTGGTTTGTGGTGCCCGTCGATGCTGATGCGGGCAACTATCTGTGGGCTACCATTATCGGTCTGCGCTCATCTCGCGAAATTGAGCAACTCGACTTCGGAGCGGCCTATGCCGACCTTCGACGTCTGCGTGCCGCCGGATCACGCCTGTTGGAGGTTCTGCAGATGGAGACCGCCTGCGAGCTGCTGCTTCCGGCCATCATGCTGCACCGCCAGCGCTACGAGATGGAGGCTATCATGGATCAGAAGACCGAACAATATGCCCGCACGTATGCACACTATATGTTGAGTCGCGCCGTTACGGTATATGTAATCGAGCGATTCATCAAGCGCGACAAGGCAGCCACCGAAAAGGCTCTGCAACAATTCGAGAAGATTGCCAGCCGCTACCCCACCAAGGGCGAGCAGCGCAGTTGTCGGGAGCTGATGGAGTACCTCAAAACCCTTAACGATGAAGATTATGCAATTAATTGATACTCATTCACACCTCTATGCCGAGGAGTTCGACTCGGATCGTGCAGAGGCACTTGCACGAGCTCGCGAAGAGGGTGTTACAACTCTTCTTCTGCCGGCTATCGACAGCGAGAGCCATGAGCGGATGCTCTCTCTGGCGCTATCCGAGCCCGCGATGTGCTATCCGATGATGGGTCTGCACCCCACATCGGTCAACGAGAATCCCCACTGGAGGGAGGAGCTGGCAGAAGTGGAGCGTTATCTCGATGCGCCACCCCAGGGTATCAAATTCTGCGCCGTAGGCGAGATTGGGCTTGATTACTACTGGAGTCAGGATTGTGTTGCCGAGCAACGCGAGGCCTTTATCACGCAGTGTCGCTGGGCCGCAGAGCGCAACCTGCCCGTAGCCATACACACCCGAGCCGCCTGGGATGACATGTGCGACATACTGGAGCAAGAGGGCGAGCGAGCCCGCGCCAATGGACAACGGCTACGAGGAGTGCTGCACGCCTACTCGGAGGACGGAGCCACATATCGTCGTTTGGCCGAGAGCGGCGACTGGTTGTTTGGCATTGGCGGCGTGGTGACCTACAAGAAGAGCACGGTGGCGGAGGCCGTAAAGGAGATGTCGCTCGATTATATAATCCTTGAGACCGACTGTCCCTACCTCACACCCGTACCGCATCGCGGCAAGCGCAACGAGTCGTCATATGTGAGATTCGTGTGCGAGAAGGTAGCCGAGATCAAAGGCATCAGCGCCGAGGAGGTGGCTCGCGCTACGACAGAGAATGCCCGCAGAATGTTTTTAGAGAGATAATACTTATATATATAAAGTAAGATGGAACAGATTATCCGCAAGACGGAGGATGCTCGTGCATCCATACTTCTTATTTATACGGGCGGTACCATAGGCATGCGCCCCGACGAGCAGACCGGCGCCCTGGTGCCCTTCGACTTTCACGGCATTTACGACGAGTTCCCCTCGCTGCGCCGCATGAATGTCGATATAGCCGTTCACACAATGCCCAAACTCATCGACTCGTCGAACGTCCGCCCATCGGACTGGTGCGCCATAGCTGAGGTTATCCGCAACCGCTACGAGGCATACGACGGCTTTGTGATTCTGCATGGTACCGACACCATGTCCTACACCGCCTCAGCACTCAGCTTCATGCTGGAGAATCTCGCTAAACCTGTGGTATTTACGGGTAGTCAGATCCCCATCGGAGTGCTTCGTACGGATGGTCGCGAGAACCTTATCACCGCCATCGAGGTGGCTGCTGCAAAGATTGGCAACGAGCCTGCCGTACCCGAGGTGTCGCTGCTCTTCCACAGCCGTCTGTGCCGTGGCAACCGCACCCGCAAGAGTAGTGCCGAGGAGCTGGATGCATTCTCATCACCCAACTACCCATCGCTGGCCGAGGTGGGTGTAAAGATCACCTACAACACCGCCGCCATTGCCCGAGCAGAGCAGAACAACGAGCCGCTGCGCATTGCGACGATGCTTAGCGAGGGAGTTGCCATCATAAAGCTCTTCCCCGGCATCGGCGAATACACTCTGCGCGCCATTCTCTCGGTTGAGGGTTTGCGTGGCGTGGTGCTCGAGACCTACGGTGCAGGAAATGCTCCTACGGCCAAGTGGTTCCTCGATCTGATGCGCGAAACGGTCGAAAGAGGCGTGATGGTACTCAACGTAACGCAGTGCGACAATGGCAAGGTGGAGATGCAGCTCTATGAGACCGGCCAGCGCCTGCAAAGTGTGGGTGTGATCTCGGCGCACGACATGACTACCGAGGCCGCAATCACCAAACTTATGTACGTTTTGGGTAAAAATCTCGATTTGGAGCAGAGTATTCGCCTAATGAAGAAGCCTCTTCGAGGAGAATTTACATTGTAGGGACTTGCATATAAAAAAAATAATTCTTATATTTCGAACCGTAAACTCTACCAAAACCGCTTTTACCACCCAGCATAGGGTGGGCATTGGTGGCGCAACGCACTAACCTACAAACAGTTACAACAGCAGGAGGAGTGCGCGCAAACAGAGAGGCTCACACAGTCAATAATGGCAGAAATGAGGCTTTTTGAAGGGCTTACGGCGAAAAAAATATTTTTTTTAAAGAAATTTTTAACGACATAAAACTATAAAATAAAAGTAACAAAACACTAATTAAAATTTATTAAAACAATTATGAAAAAGAATTTTATGTTTTTGGCAGTAGCCGTACTTGGCTCTGTTAGCGCATTCGCTCAGGGTGCAGAGACTGAACTCGCAGGTGAGACTATGCACCAGGTTTTGATGCAGAAGTTCCTCGAGGGTGGTTGGGGCTGGATGATGCCCGTGTTGGTTTGCTTGGTAATCGGTTTGGCTATCGCTATCGAGCGTATGCTTTTCCTCGCATTCTCTAACATCAACACTAAGAAGTTCATCGCTAAGTTCGAGGAGACTTTGAACAACAACGGCGTTGAGGCTGCTAAGGACCTTTGCCGCAACACTC
>JAFOXS010000264.1 GCA_017391665.1 Alistipes sp.
AGGTTGGCATACAGACCCAACTTCTTGCGCATAGCCAGCAATCCCTGCTCGGGGCGTACCTTTGCCTCGGGATTGTTGTCAAAACGCGGATCGCCAATAGCACCAAACAGAACAGCGTCAGCCTCCATGCATATCTGGTGCGTTGCCTCGGGGTAGGGGTCGCCCACTGCATCGATAGCCGCAGCGCCGACAATGGCGTGTGTATATGTAACTTTATAGTCAAATTTCGCAGCCACAGCATCTACTGCCTTTACGGCCTGTGCCATAATCTCGGGGCCGATTCCATCGCCCGCGAGGACTGCAATTTTAATCTCTTTCATAACCTGTCTCTTATTTTTGCTCGAAAGCCTCAATCTCGGAGCGAATGCTCACCAGAAAATCCACATCATCGTAGCCGTTCATCAGACACTCTTTCTTGTAGGGAGCAATCTCGAAAGTCTCCTTATAGTCGCTACCCACCAGTTCTATGGTTTGTGCCGGCAGATCGATCATCAGCTGAGCCGACGGATCTGCACTTGTCGCATTGAAAATTGCGGCGAGCATCTGCTCGCTAACTACCACCGGCAGCAGGCCGTTGTTGAGCGCATTATTGCGGAAAATATCGGCAAAGAAACTCGATACAACTGCGCGAAATCCTGCACCCTCGATAGCCCAGGCTGCATGCTCGCGGCTCGATCCGCAACCAAAGTTCTTGCCCGCGACGAGAATCTCACCCTTGTATATAGGAGAGTTCATCACGAACTCCTCCTTGGGGTTGCCCTCTTTGTCGAAGCGCCAGTCGCGGAAGAGATTTTCGCCAAAACCTTCGCGTGTTGTAGCCTTCAGAAAGCGGGCGGGGATAATCTGGTCGGTGTCGATGTTTTCAATCGGCAGAGGTACTACTGTCGAACAAAGAGTAGTGAATTTATTTCTCATAATCTCTGTTTTCAAACATTTTACATCAATTCTCTGGGGTCGGTCACTACGCCCGTTATAGCTGCCGCAGCCGCTACAAGTGGTCCTGCCAGCATCGTGCGCGAATCGGGACCCTGACGACCCTCGAAGTTGCGATTTGATGTAGCTACGCAGTATTTGCCCGCGGGAATCTTGTCCTCGTTCATGGCCAGGCAGGCAGAGCATCCCGGCTGACGCAACTCAAAACCTGCCTCCTGCAGTATGTCGCGCAGGCCCTCTTCGATCGCCATACGCTCTACCTCCTTTGATCCGGGAACGATCCAGGCTGTTACGTTGTCGGCTTTGCGCTTGCCCTTGACAAAGTTTGTGAAAGCGCGCAGATCCTCAATGCGGCCATTGGTACAACTACCTACAAATACGTAGTCAACCCTCTTGCCTATGATCTTCTCGCCCTCAGCAAATCCCATGTACGCCAGAGCCTTACGATAGGTTGTCTGTGATGCAGAATCCATACCTTCTGATGAAGGAATCTCTGCGTCAATGGCTACGCCCATACCGGGATTGGTGCCATAGGTAATCATCGGCTTAATGTCGGCGGCGTCGAATGTCACCTCCTTGTCAAAAACGGCGTCATCGTCCGAGTGCAACTTGCTCCAACGCCCCACGGCCTTGTCCCATTCCTCGCCTTGTGGTGCGAATTCACGTCCTTTCAGGTAGTCGAATGTGATCTGATCGGGTGCAATCATGCCGCCACGTGCACCCATCTCGATACTCATATTGCATATGGTCATGCGGGCCTCCATAGAGAGTGAGCGGATAGCTGATCCTGCAAACTCCACAAAGTGACCCGTACCACCGCCAGTACCCAGCTTTGAGATGATGTAGAGGATAATATCCTTTGAACATACACCCTTGCCAAGTTCGCCCTCGATGTTGATACGCATACTCTTTGGTTTCGACTGAAGGATGCACTGCGAAGCCAGAGCCATCTCCACCTCACTTGTTCCAATACCAAATGCTACGCAACCCAACGCACCGTGTGTCGAGGTGTGGCTGTCACCACATACGATGGTCATGCCGGGCTGAGTAAGACCTGTCTGCGGGCCAATGACGTGGATTATGCCGTTGTGCTCATCGCCAATGGGGAAGATTGTGATCTTGTTCTCGGCGCAGTTCTGTATCAGTGTTGCCACCTGCTCGGCCGACTGAGGCTCTGCGATGGGGAGGTGCTGATTCAGAGTGGGGATATTATGGTCGGGGCTTGCCGTCACCTGCTGGGGACGGAAAACCTCAATGCCACGACGGCGCAGGCCCGCAAATGCCTGCGGACTTGTCACCTCGTGTATGTATTGACGGTCGATATAGAGAACGCACGAACCGCCGTCGATTACGCGTACGGTGTGCGCATCCCATATTTTATCGAACAAAGTATTCATGCTCTATGCTATTTTTGAAATTGCATCAATGAACGACTCTACCGAAGCCGTAACGATATCGGTGTTGGCGCCAAAGCCGTGGTACATCTTGCCCTTGTGCGAGATCGACATATGTACCTTACCCAGGTCGTCGCTACCACGCGTAATGGCCTGAATGAGGAACTCCTCGATATGTACTCGGCGCTTGGTGATGTTCTTCACAGCCGTGATAGCCGCATCGACGGGACCATTACCGCAAGCCGTCTCGGTGAAGGTGTCGCCATCGAAGCTAATCTGCACGGTAGCCGTTGGTACGGTCGATTTACCGCAGACAATCTGCAGTCCCGTAAGCTGTATGCTCATGCGACGACGCGAAGCAGCAGTGCCGATCAACACCTCCAGATCGCGAGTTGTGACCATCTTCTTCTTGTCGGCCAGCTCCAGGAAGCGCTGATAGATCTCGTCCAACTCCTCACCCTCGGGCGTGTAGCCTATCTCTGCCAGGTGGTGCTTCAGTGCAGCACGACCACTGCGAGCAGTGAGAACGATGCTCGACTGATCTACACCCACATCCTCGGGGTCGATAATCTCGTATGTCTCGCGACTCTTCAATACGCCATCCTGATGGATGCCCGATGAGTGAGCAAAGGCGTTGCGGCCCACGATCGCCTTATTGGCTTGTACGGGCATACGCATCAGATTTGACACGAGTTTACTTGTTGCGATGATCTGCTTAGAGTCGATGCCAACCTCGAAATCGAGGTTTGAGTGGCACTTGATAGCCATCACAACCTCCTCCAGAGCCGTATTTCCGGCTCGCTCGCCAAGACCGTTGATGGTAACCTCTACCTGACGCGCTCCGTTCTGTACGGCCGCCAGCGTATTGGCGGTAGCCATACCCAGGTCGTTGTGGCAATGGGTTGAGATGATAGCCTTATCGATGTTGGGAACATTATTCTTAAGGAATGCGATCTTCGAGCCGTACTCGTTGGGCAGGCAGTAGCCCGTAGTATCGGGGATGTTTACCACCGTAGCACCCGCAGCGATAACAGCCTCCACGACGCGAGCCAGGAACTCCTCGTCGGTGCGGCCCGCATCCTCGGCGTAGAACTCGACATCGTCCACAAAGCGACGTGCATACTTAACAGCCTCAACGGCCTGCTCCAGCACGGCGTCGGGAGTCATGCGCAATTTCTCGTAGATATGGTACGTTGAGGTGCCGATACCCGTGTGAATACGACCACGCTTGGCGTACTGCAGCGACTCGGCA
>JAFOXS010000002.1 GCA_017391665.1 Alistipes sp.
CCCAACGTGGTGCTGATGGCCATCGGATTGTTCCTTATCGCACAGCGCGTGAAGATACGGTCGGAGCGCTGGCAACGGGTGCTGCAAAGCACAACGAAGTGCAGTTTTGGCGCATACCTTATGCACTATATCTTCATCGGGCCCGTTATTATATTGCTCTCACCGCTGGCTCTGCCCACGCCCGTGTGTGTGATTCTTACGGTGGCAATAGTATTTGCTGCTTGCTGGGCTTGCACGTGGGCCATATATCGCTTCGCGCCCCGCATTGCAAAATATATAGTAGGATAAATAGATAATTAACGATAAACAACTTATCACATTCAATTATGGGAAACAAGATTAACGATCCTATCGCCCGACTGATGGGCCTTAGATACAAGTCACACCCCTGGCACGGTCTGGAGGTAGGTGATGAGGCACCCGAGGTGGTTACTGCATTCATCGAGATGGTACCTACCGACACTGTAAAATATGAACTGGACAAGGTGAGCGGTTACATCCGCATCGACCGTCCGCAGAAATACTCAACTGTTGTGCCTGCGCTCTATGGTTTTATACCTCAGAGCTATTGCGGCGACACGGTGGCCGACTACTGCATGAACCAGTGCGGTCGTCAGAACATCAAGGGCGATGGCGACCCGTTGGATGTATGCGTCCTGACGGAGCGTACCATTGCTCACGGCGACATACTCGCTACGGTGAAGCCTATCGGTGGTTTCTGCATGCTGGATGGCGATGAGGCCGACGACAAGATCATCGCCGTACTGCACAATGACGCAACATACGACGGCTATAACGACATCAGCGAGCTACCCGCCGTAGTGGTAGATCGTCTGAAGCACTACTTCCTCACCTACAAGGATATGCCGCAGTCAGAGCGTGGCAACCAGCCCCGCAAGGTGGAGATCGTAGCCACATACGGCCGTGAGGAGGCTCACGAGGTGATTCGCTGCTCGCTGGAGGATTACAAGAGCCACTTCAACAGCCTGGAAGAGATATTACGACACGTTTAATATATGGAGTCATTAAAAGTTTTATACAAAGTAGGCCACGGTCCTTCGAGTAGCCATACGATGGGCCCCCGCAAGGCTGCCGAGATTTTTCTTGCAAAGAACAGCGATGCCGAGACGTTCCGCGTAACGCTCTACGGATCATTGGCTGCAACAGGCAAGGGTCACCTCACCGACACCGCCATACGCGAGGTGCTGGAGAAGTCGGCACCCACGGAGATTATATGGTGTCCCGAAATAGTTAAGGAGTACCACACCAACGGCATGCTGTTCGAGGCTTTGAAGAGCGGCGAGGTGATGGATCAGTGGACGATATACAGCATCGGCGGAGGTAACATCGCATCTCCCGAAATGCCACAACTCGCTGGCGAGAAGGTCTACCCTATCACTACGGCCGAGGAGATTCTGGCATGGTGCGACCGCGAGGGCAAGAGCTGGTGGGAGTATGTGCAGGATTGCGAGGGCGACGAGATATGGCCCTATCTGGAGATGATATGGGAGACGATGTGTCGCACCATCGACAACGGCCTGTGCAACGATGGCGTACTGCCCGGAGGTCTGAAAGTAGCTCGCAAGGCGAGTACATATTGGTTGAAGGCCAAAGAGTATGGTCCTACAGTCAGCAATCGCTCGCGCCTCTACGCCTACGCACTGGCTACGGCTGAGGAGAATGCGTCAGGCGGCGAGGTTGTCACAGCCCCAACTTGCGGTTCGTGCGGAGTACTGCCCGCAGTATTACGCCACCTCAACAAGTTGAACGACTACCACACGGTAAGAATCCTGCGTGCCCTGGCTACGGCTGGCGTATTTGGTAACATCGCCAAGACCAATGCATCCATTTCGGGTGCCGAGGTAGGATGTCAGGGTGAGATTGGTGTGGCGTGTGCCATGGCAGCAGCAGCGGCATGTCAGTTGATGGGTGGCACACCGGCACAGATCGAGTATGCAGCCGAGATGGCTCTGGAGCACCACCTGGGACTCACCTGCGACCCCGTATGCGGACTGGTGCAGATCCCCTGCATCGAGCGTAATGCCGTGGCGGCAGCGCGTGCCATTGACTCGGCAACGTTTGCCATCCTGTCGGACGGCAAGCACCGCGTAACGTTCGACCACGTCGTGGCCGTAATGAAGGAGACAGGCCATAACCTGCCGAGCCTCTATCGCGAGACGGCTGAGGGTGGTCTTGCCAAGCACTACCGTGCAAAGGAGTAAATACTAACTAAAACTATATGAACATGAAAAAGATTTTTCGTCTTTTGACATTAGCGGCTCTCTTGTCGCTTACACTTCCTGCCAAGGCTCAGCTCGTGAGCGGCTCTCGCGGATATGATGATTTTAAGATTGGTGTAGCGGGATATACCTACCGCTCATACGACATCGACCAGACATTGGAGTTCCTGAAGAGCATGGAGGTGAAATACTTCTCTGTTAAGGACTGGTGGTTGCCGCTGGACTCTACAAAGGAGCAGATGGATGCCTTCAAGGCAAAGTGCCGCGAGGCAGGCGTTGAGCCCTATATCCTCGGTCCCATTTATATGCGTTCAGAGGCAGATGTTGACCGTGCCTTTGCCTATGCTGAGCGTTATGGCTCGGATGTATTCATCGGCGTACCTACTTATGAGCTGACCGACTACATGATCAAGAAGGTGAAGGAGACAGGCATCAAGGTGGCTATCCACACTCACGGCCCCGACGGCCAGCCCTTCCCCAACATTCAGAAGGTTGTAGAGATTTATAAGGATCCTTCGCTCGGCATTGGCTGCTGCATGGACCTCGGTCACTCAGTACGTATGGGCGAGGATATCGTGAAGGATATCAAGAAGTATAAGTCATGGATCTACGACATCCACATCAAGGATGAGAGCGCAGCCTCAAAGGCTGGTCAGACATGGGAGATGGGCCGTGGCGTGATGGACTTCCGCCCCATCGTGAAAGTTCTGCGCCAGATCAAGTATAAGGGCGTCGTATCGCTCGAGTTCGAGAAGAACGGCAACAACCCCCACCCCGGCGTAGCAGAGTCAATCGGCTACCTGCGCGGCGTCAGCGACGGCACGAAGTAAGGAGTTACATATACAACAATAAAAACCCCGATTACCTATTTGGCAATCGGGGTTTTTACTTAACTGTTATTTCTTTCTTAATGCACCTTTAACGACTTGGGCTTAAGCAAATGACTCCACACCTGAACAATAAAGGTCGTTGCTAACCCTTCACTGTAAACCAATTTGTGCTTCCAGCGGTTTGCCCACCAACGTCGGAACATGTAACCCCACGATTTAATATATCCGGCATCCAGTGGCTTTGCCTCCGCAAATTCGGGTTGCAGAATCTCATTCCATACGCGTTCTTCAAGCATCTGATCTCGCTTAAACTCTGGCACGGCGCCACTCGGCAAGCCAAGTTTATCTATACATACGGCATTCATGCAATTCAGAAAGCGATGCATATTCATCTGCTCAGCAATCTCATTAAGGCTTTGCCAATCGATCTTTGAGGTGTATTTCTCCACGAAATACCGCCAGTCCAACAAATGGCGTATCACAATGCGCTCTGCAGCAAAATGCGATGCCGAGTGGCGCAACATAAACAGAGCATGAAAGTCAGGCGAAGGTAGATAGACAATAGTACCCTCAACCTCAACTGCCTCCATATCTTGCTGCGTCAACGCATGCAGACGCGCCTCAATCACACGATTGGAACGATGGGCATGGATATTAAGAAAATCGTAATGGTTCTCTACCATCACACCATCGACATAGAATACCGTATGATGATGCTTGCCCTCATCTATCTCAATATTGAAATGCTCACGCAAAAGGTTATCCGCCTTTTGTTGTGCGCTATATTTCTCAGTCTTACCATCAGACGTTTGGCGCTCCTCAAATAGCCATATATCCACATCGCTGCATGGTCGGTGATTAGGCACTGGATAATTAAGACTCAATCCATAACCTTTGAGAATCATCATCTTAATACCATGCTCAGCGAAAAATCCCGACAGCTTCGCTATCACCGTCTTCTGCCTTGCATACTTCCGCTCCACCTGCTCAGAGGCCAGCGCCCACTGAATCTTCCCAGCCTTCGATGGCTGCTTATCCATAGGAATCTTACCCACTGCTATTGCGTGCGAGAAATCATCCCACAAGATAGCAGATAACCCGTGAGATGCAGCTAATGACGACAAATGAGGAATAGTATGTAAATCTATGAAATGGCTATATCCCACCATTGAATTATCATATTATGAAAAAGACACAGGAGATATTCTAATTATAGGTTAATAATACGTAATCGTATTTTCTTCAATATATAATTAGGGAAGAAAACAAATATAAAAAACACCCAAGCCC
>JAFOXS010000333.1 GCA_017391665.1 Alistipes sp.
ACTATGAGACCTTCGGTGAGCACCAGAAGGCTACAACAGGTATCTTCGACTTCATGAAGGCTCTGCCCAAGGCTATCCTCAAGCATGGCGATGTATGCTTTGCAACGGTTAGCGAGGCGGCTAAGTCGTCACAGCCCGTAGGCGTACTGCACTGTCCTCACGTTATGTCGTGGGCCGATGAGGAGCGCGACGTAACAGCATGGCTCGGCAACGAGTTGCAGAACGAGGCATTCTCGAAGCTCTACGCTCTGAAGGATAAGGTTAAGTCGTTGAAGAATGCCGATTTCGACTATGTATGGAACTTCATGCAGACCTCGGATCACTTCTACTACATGGCAACCAAGTGGCTCTCGGATGGCGACGTACACTCATATTTCAACCCCTACGGCTCGTCTTACGAGGCATTCATCAACTACATGAATGTTCTCTCTGACTTCGAGATTGAGATTGAGAAGGCTATCGCCGCTAAGAAGTCTCGCAAGAAGGAGGCTGCTACAGCATAAGGCTGACAGATAATTTTAGAGCGCAATTCCTTTCAGGGGTTGCGCTTTTTTTGTATATTTGTCTAAAACGATGACCTATGAAACGTGAAGAGTTCCTCCGTCTGTGTGGTGGTATGTTTCTCGCCACACAACTGCCCGAGCAGCTGATAGCACGCATCGCGGAGCCCATCGCCGGGCCGCAATCATTGAAGAGCGTGCGCCGCATAACCATTGCCGTGGGTGCCACAAAGCCGTTTAAGGCGCTGCACCTCTCGGATACCCACCTTACGCGTGTCGATAGCCGCGACAATGAGCGCAAGCATAGCCTTGCCGCCTCGCGTCAGCGTGTCTTTCCGTGGGCCGAGCACTACTTCGACGCAGCTGTCCGCTATGCCCGCGAGCGCGACCTGATGATTCTGCATACGGGCGATCTGCAGGACTTCGTGAGCGAGGCTAACATCGACTTTATCCGCGAACAGCTGGGTGTAGGCGACTGGTACGCCTCGGCAGGTAATCACGAGTATTCGCAGTATGTGGGCGAAGCCAGGGAGGATGCCGCCTATCGCATGCAGAGTTATACGAAGGTGCAGTCGGCATTTCCGAACGATTTGACCGTTGCGTCGAGGGTGATAAACGGCGTGAACTTTGTTGCCATAGATGATGGTTATTATAATGTGACGGCAGAGCAGCATGAAGCCGTTAAGCGTGAGATGGAGAGGGGGTTGCCCGTTGTGCTGATGTGTCATGTGCCCTTATATACGCCCAACCACTGCCAAACGATACTCAAGGGCAACGGTGGCGTGGCAGGTTATATGACCGGCACGCCGCTATCAATCACGGAGACCTACCAGCAGGATCCTTCGCGTCCCGCATCGGAGCAGTGGCGTAACCGCACGGTGCAGCAGCGCGCCGAGCAATCGACTCTTGACTTTATCGCCTGGCTCAAGGAGCAACCTCAGCTCAAGGCGATACTCTGTGGCCATTGTCACGATTTCTTCGAGGAGCGATTCTCTCCCACAGCCGTGCAGTACACCGTTGAGGCTGGATATAAGGGTGGGGCATATGAGATAGAATTTGTGTAGTATAATATAGGTGTAATAAGTGCAATAGGTGTAATAAGTGCAATAGGTGTAATATATAGCACTTATGGCACCTATTACACTTAAATAGTTGTTGTATATGCACAAAAAAATAGGCGGCCCGAAGGTCGCCTATTTCTATTGTAGTCGTTATTGCTTACTCAACAGTACCTGCTGAACCAAGAACGTTAACGCACTTGTGCATATACAACTTCTTCAACTCGTCACGAGCGGGACCCAAGTACTTGCGGGGGTCGAACTCAGCGGGGTTGTCAACGAATACCTTGCGAACCATAGCGGTCATAGCAAGACGGCCGTCAGAGTCGATGTTGATCTTGCAAACTGCAGACTTAGCAGCCTTACGCAACTCCTCCTCGGGGATACCTACTGCATCCTTCAAAGCACCACCGTGAGTGTTGATGATCTTTACGTACTCCTGGGGAACTGATGATGAGCCGTGCAATACGATGGGGAAACCAGGCAACTGCTTCTCGATCTCCTCCAAGATGTCGAAACGCAAGGGGGGAGGTACAAGGATACCATCCTCGTTGCGAGTGCACTGCTCGGGCTTGAACTTGTTAGCACCGTGTGAAGTACCGATTGAGATAGCGAGTGAGTCAACACCTGTTTTTGACACGAAGTCTTCAACCTCTTCGGGACGAGTGTAAGTGTGGTGCTCGGCGCTTACTTCATCTTCAACACCT
>JAFOXS010000068.1 GCA_017391665.1 Alistipes sp.
CATACATAAATGCCTGTATCAGAGCATTCGCCAAGCGTTTTAGGCTCTCGGTGCAGAGTGCTTTTGAGTACCTTTATAACTTTAAGGGTATTCACTTTTTGGTGGAGTTTTATGAGATTGAGCACTTGCAGTCGATTGATGATGCAGTGGATGACCTAATCGTTTGTTGCCAAAATAATGGAGGAACGCTCAGATGAAACTCTACCACGGAACAAATATAGATTTCAAAGTGATTGATTTGACCAAATCCAATAAGTACAAGGATTTCGGCCAGGGTTTCTATTTGACCGACATTCGCACGCAGGCAGAAGAACTCGCGGCGAAGAAATCTCGACTCTTCGGCGGTTATCCCGTTATCCAAGAGTATGAGTTTGACGAATCCTTGTTGGCAAGTGCTGATTTGCACGTTTTGAAGTTTGATGCCCCAACAACCGAATGGGCAGAGTTTATTTTCAAGAATCGTAATAGAGGGTCTAAATTCACTCACGATTACGATATTGTAATTGGTCCAATAGCCAATGACGGCGTTGCCTATCTTTTGGGTAGATATGAGGAGGGTACGCTCACTATTGAGGAACTGAGCAAGAAGTTGGATTACCGCAAACTCAATAGCCAATACTTTTTCGGCACCGAGAAATCACTTAAATACTTGAAACGCCTATGACAGCACAAGTACAGAGAGATTTTTTAGTTAGCCATATCGTTGACCGCTTGACCGAATATCTTGTCATAGACCACGATATGGAAATTACGGATGCGCTAAAAATCGTGTATCAATCAAAAACATACCAGCAACTTCAAGACGAAGACGGAGGTCTTTATGCTCAAAGTCCTTCATACATATATGAGTTATTGAAACGGGAGTTGTGTATATGATATAGATAACGTAGCCAATTTGAGTCGGCTACGTTTTTTTGTTTTAGAGTTGATTCCTATCTTTACAGCAATCAATACTTCGATAGCCCCCCTTCCTTAAATCAATTATGGGGAGGGGTGTTTTTATGTGTATCAGTTGGTAGATAGTATATACAAAACAACAGACCTCGCAAAGCTGGGATTCTCTGCGAGGCCTGAATACCGATTAAAGAAGGAATACGGTGTTAATGAGGCTAAAAGATGATGATATACAAACCCTTTTTCGCACCTAATTCCGATAACAAATATACAATATTTTCTTGTGAAATGCAAATTTATATCGCTGAAAATCAACAAAAAACCTCCCGAGAGAATCGGGAGGCTAATCAAACATTTATCGCTTTTACCAGCCACCTTCAACTTCGCCGCCAATATCCACGTGGATTTGATCAGGGTTAGAGTTAATGGTTAGCGAGATGGTATGCTGAACTCCCGCTTTGAAGTAGAAAGTATCTTCCAATAGATACGAGATGTTGCCAGCAATCAACTCAATAAATGGGCGACGAGATGTTACTCGCTGGGGAATGATAATAGCCTCGTACGTATCGTCTGCCACCTTGCGAGCCTTGATAGTTGTAGGCTCTCCGAAAATATCCTTTACCACTGCTCCTGTTGTAAAATCAATTGTCGCCGTGGGCACCACGTTGTGAATATATAACGAAGCCGAAGTCGGGAAGTCTCCCACATAGTCGTCGCCCTTAACTAACTTCACAATCAGTTTTGAACAACTATGCTTAAACTCCAATGCAACTGTCTCGTCTGCCTGCGATACACCTGTAGCCTTTGCCCAAAGAAAGTCAGATGCTTCATATCCTCCCAACTCTCCATTCTCACCCTCTATTGATTGGTCGAGCGCCACAGCAAAAGGATGCAAGTCAATCGATGATGGTGTCATATAGGGATAGTATCCATATACATCCATCTTATTCTCGCTCCAGAAAATCTTTTTTGCTGTGCTCCACGCTGAGCCATCATAAGTGGTCGCTACGTTATTTGCCCAGTTTCCCGAAATTTGCAAAGGAGAGGCTACATCACCTGTATAGTCGGTCACATATACGCCAATCTTGTCGCCATCCTCAAAACCCGTTGCTGTTGCTCGTGTTGCTGAGGGGTGTGTGGCTGTAATCTGCATCACACTCTCCTCGGGTACAAGTATCTCTTCATTCTTACTGCAACTTGTCATCAAAAGAGTTGCAACCGCCAAAATCAAAATATTCTTTTTCATAGTTCTTCTCTCCTTTGATTAGTTGTTAGACTTCTTGAAGTTTGGCTTCTCGCCCATAAATACGGGTGCTGACTGTCCCTTTGCTGCGTATGGAACTCCGCTCTTCGAACGCGTTGATGCAATTACCTCTGCCTCCTCTGTAGCCAATGGAATATCGTTTGCCTTGAACGTGTCGTAAGAGTAAGTTAAGCCCGCATATTGCATTATTCGCTTTACTATAGCCTCACGCGAAATAGCCGAGAAGTAAGGAACATTGTTGTTCATACAAGAGTTTGACTCTGAACGGAACACACCGCGAGTATGGAAGAAACCACCCTCGTAAATATCTACCGTGCCTGAGAACTGCGGATCGAAGATCATATGACTCCAAGGCACTTTGTTCATATCGCCCGACAAAGAGAGGTTATCATAGAATCCGTAAGATTTCATCAAGTTGAACTCCTCTACGTGCTCGTGCCCATTATTCGTGCAAGTGCTGATAAAGTTGTTCACGTATATATACTCATCGCCCAACTTACCAAATGCGTGACCTCCTGCTTCGTGCTGAACGACACCTCGGAAATCGTAAGGATACTCATCTTCGCTCATCGGGCATAGTGCGATAGCCGAGCCATCACCCCACATATAGGTAATTCCGTCGTAGTCATAGGTATTCTCCACCAATACGATAGGTGTTTGGCTGATATTATCCTCTGTTACGGTTGGTGCTTTGCAAGCATACTCAAAGCAGATATTTTCGTTAACACCTACCGAGCCCGCAGCCTGTAAACCATACTGTGAGCCAAACTTCGCCTCGCGAATTGTATTCACTGAGCCTACTCCGCTGTCGGCAGAAAGACCGATTACGGTGTAGATATTGAAATACTTCTTGTACGACTTGTAAGGCTCTACGGCAAAGAAGTGCTTGATTGCCTCGTTTACGCCAGCGAGATATTTGCCCGTAGCAATATCCTGTGCATCGAAGCAGTCGCCCATAAAGACAATATTCACTCCGTTGCCCTCGCTTGCGGTCTGGTTTGTTATCACCTTGCCGTCGTAGTGCTCATAGTTGTACTGCTCAACTGTTGTTGTCGAACTGTAATCCTTGCCCGTAAGGTGGAATACGACCTTGCCTGAACGGCCATTGTATGAGGTCTCCACAATGTTACCATTTGTGTTATAGGTCTGCACCTTGAATGTGCCAACATCACTTGCCGTCATCTCGTTTACAGTAACTGTTACCTCTGTTTTACCTACTCCGCTTGATGGAGTTACAGTAATCCACTCGGGAGCCTCTACTGTCCAAGCCGCATCAGCCTCGGCACGCAAAACGAGAGTCTTGCTGTCGCTGGCATTAAGCGTGCGGAATAGATTGCGAGAGATAGAGAAATCTCGGTGTGCTGCAAAGCGAAACTCTTTCCATACAGGAGCCGTTGAATACTCCATTACCGCGGCCTCGGGAACCTCCACAGTAAAGTTATCCTTTGCTACGCCATTAAATGCCGTAGATGCTACTGTAGGTGGTGTTGTAGCCTTACAAGTAATTGAGTTTAATTGATAGCAATTTTGGAAAGCATTTGCACCAATATTCTCCATCGTACGAGGCAAGATAACGCCCTCTAACTGCTTACATCCATAAAAAGCAGATGCAGGAATAGAGATAATATCGTTAGGAATCTCTACAATGCCTGTGAGGCGAGAGCAATCCTTAAAAGCGGATTCACCTAATGATGCTAATTCTTTAGGTAAAATTAATTTCCCGCTAAAATTATTACCCGAGAAAGCGGCTGCTCCAATAACTGTAACACTCTCTGGAATATTTAATTGCCCCTTAAATTTACAACCAGAAAAGGCACTGCCTTCAATAGTCACAATGTTTGATGATAAATAAAGTTGCCCATCAAAACCGCAACTAGCAAAACATCCAGCATCAATATATGATATTTTGGGAGGAATGGATAACGAGCCTGATAATCCAGAACAACCACCGAATACACCATCAGATTCATCATTACCAAGCATCGTTAGCCCTTTAGGAAGATTAAGAGTTCCTGTAAACCCTTTGCAATGATAGAATGCTCCGCCTTCAATTATTTCAACTGATTCAGGAATATTAAGTTCTCCATTTAGGTTAGTACAACTATAAAAAGCTCCTGCTCCTATTGTTTTAAGGTTTTTAGGCAATGTCAATGTTCCATTTAAAGTTGAAACTCCATAAAATGCCATATCCTTAATAACCGTTACATCCTGAGGGATGATAAGTGAACCAGTAAGACTAGACCCAGAAAAAGAAGCCGAACCAATTGATGTTATGTTGTCTGGGAATATAAATCGTACAAGGGTCTTTTTCTTATTAAGCGCATAATTTGGAATCTCATTGGCTTCGCCTGAAACAGTATGAATATTTTTATTTGCAGTAATTGTTACCTCTTTCAAATTCAGCGACTGCAATTTAGTCATATCATCACGCATAAAGACAAAGTCGCGATTATTGATATAACCCGTAACCTTCAGATTTTTAATGTCAGTGTAATCGTATCCAGCCTCCTCAATCGCCAATTTTAGTGCGCTCTCATCCGCTTTTGCCTCGGGCACATCAATAATAATATACTCACGTGCTGATGCATCGTGTGAGGTGTTATCGGTCTCCCACGCAGTGATGCTATTGCCTAACAACTTAAACTCCAGGCCGCTCTGGCTCTTCTTCGACACCTCGATTGAGAACTTATGCAATTTGCCTGACAGATACTCAAAATCTGCGGTTGCACCATCTACACGATAGCGGAATGTATAGGGAATGCCATCCACCGTGAGAGAGAACATTGCCATACCTGCCGACAAAGTCTGTGGAACAACAATAGCACGAAAATCATCGCCGCTCAGATAAGGCACGGTGCCTGTTGTGGGGACATCTCCCGTAGCAGTAACCACACCCGTAGCGAGGTCGATGGTAGCCTTACGTTTGGTGTTGGTAACAAGAGCCGATTTCTCAACCTGTGCCCACTCGCCTTCATTCCAACCTGTACCCTCGACAAGAGTAATTTGCACGCCAGCCATACGGTGGTTGAATTTGAGGTTGATGCGTGAAGCCGTAGGCGTAATATCGGCTGCCTTACCCCACAGAAAATCTGATGCCTCATAGCCACCCAGCGCACCATTGGTTGCGGCAGTAGATTGGTCTTTCTGCACCTCGAAAGGATATGCGCCAATAGATGCGGGATTAGTGTAGGGGTAGTATCCGTAAATATCAACGTGGGTATTACGGTCACGGAAATATACGTCCTGCTCGGGAGTCCACTTCAAATTTGCCTCATCGTAGATATACTTCACGTTATCGGCTTGGTTGCCCTCGACCTGTATAGTACCACTTGAGCCATTCTCAAAGTTTACGACATAGATACCTACGGCATCACCGTCGCAGAATCCCTCATCGTTCACGCGCGTTGTAGGCACTTGAACAATCTCATTGTACAACTGAATCGGCAGAGATGGATCATTCTCTGGTGCGATCAGAATATCGTCTGTACGGCAGCTACACAATGCCACCGCTATAAGACAAAGGATTGATAATTTTTGTGCTTTCATCTTCTTGTGTATTATTCGGCTGTACCGCCGAAGTCCTCGGTTCCCCATCCATTTACATCCATCTCTACTCCATTCGATTGAGCAAAGCCTTGCTCAACTCTGATACAGAGTATTTCGATTTGGGGTTCCTCGTAAATACATTTCATAGGATTGGAGTTATTCTGCCGAACCACCATATTCATTGTCGTCAGTATCCCAGCCGCCGATACCAATATCAACACCTCCTGCTGACTTATTGACTGTTACGATGAACTTGTGCTGCTTGTTAGCTACGAATGTCGCACTTGATGCGAGAGTATAATCTACGCCATCCACATTAACCGTGATGAGGTCTGTGCCATCGGCAACTGTCTGAGGAACGATCATCGCACGATAGTACTCGCCTACATTCCACGGGGTAACGGTTGCTACGTCACCTGTTGCAGTGGCTACACCAGTTGAGAGGTTAATGGTTGCTGCCGTTTTGATATTTTTGATTTTGACAGATTTGGTGGCAGCAGCCAATGTCTCTGTAGTGAAGCCTTTGCCTGCCTCCAAATAAATTAGAATATTGCTGAATGAGTGGTTTGTGGTAATAGCAACGGGCTCTGCAGTAGGAGCCACGTTAGCCGCCTTGCCCCACAAGAAATCGCTTGCAAAATAGTTTGCCTCGGTGCTCTGGTCAGTCTGTACAGAGAATGAATGAGCCGAGGTGCTAGCGGATGCACTGTACGGATAGTAAGCGTAGAAATCTGCGTGAGTGGTTTGATCCTTCCAATAGATAGCAGATGCGGGAGTCCATGCTGAACCACCGAAAGAGAACTGCATATTGTTGACGTGGTTGCCAGATGCTGCAAGAGTTCCCGCAGTAGAGCCGTTGTAGTTCACAACATAGATACCGACCTTATCGCCATCCTCAAATGCGGTATCATTGGCACGGGTATAGTTGCCAATAGAGAGGTTGATGGGAATTTGCGCCTGCTCCTGAGGAGTTGGTTCGGGGGTAGTGGTAGGCTCGGGTGCCTCACTCTTGGATGAGCAAGATGACAAAATTGTGCAGACCGTAGCTGCAAGAATGAAAAGTTTTTTCATAGATTATTATATTTTGATAGTTTTGATATTCGGTATTTCTGTTGTCTCATCAAACTCTCGCCAAGAGTTATCGGTATTGTCACAAGAGAATTTTTGGGATATTATATATTTGCCGTACATTTCCCAAATTTCTTTGATTTTATCCTCTGAGTTATCCCTCGTTATTGGATTGTGTATGGCAAGTGTGGCGTTGCGAATAACCATTGCATCTATGGTGTTACAGTATGTTATGCCGACAATTCCCTCTCCAACTTCAAAAATGTCTTCAAATATTTTTCTTAGACATATCGAACTATGTAAATCTTCATCCGATAACTTGCCGAGATAATGGTATACTCCAATGAGAAAAGGTAATGTTGGGCCGATTTTAAACCCAAATTTTTTTCGACCTTCATCTGATAGAACTTGTTGCCAAATGGGTAGAATAGCACTCATATTGTTTTGACTTTTTGCCACTCGGCTCCTATGTGACGGGGTATAAAAACAGAAAGTGTGGAGTCGGGTTCATTTATTCGATAAGAGGCTCTGGAATGCCCGAAGTAAATAAACGATACGATACCCCACACTCGAATAGATATGGAGTATCAAGGCGCAACTATTACGCCTTGTCCACAGTCTAAACAAGAAATGAGTGTTGTTCGCTGTCCTTACTTCGTTGAAATTTTCCAGATTTCTTATCGCGGACTATGAAAACACTTTCTAAAAATATGTCTGCTCGGCGTAAAACAACGCTCTGCATCACAAATATAAGAAAAATATTCTCACACTTGAACAACACTCATGATAATTAGAGTATATTTTCTTCCACAAATTTCTGCAAAACAAATTTCATGCGCAATAGCCATTGTCGTTGAAGATGAATTTTGTTCTACTTACTTTGGGATATTATGTTTCGTCTTAGTCTGTATTAGCTTTGAGTGTGTTGGTATATTGAACTTAACGCATCAAAGTTTGCCGTTGTCGGCAAGAAGTGCATGTCTGACGGCAATATTGCTCAAAATACTTGCCGATAACCATAATGTATCAGGTAATCAACTTAGGTAGTGCTATTCAAATCACCCCCCCCCGATCCTATCCCAATAATAAAAGCCCAACAGACTGTTCTGCTGGGCTCTTGCTTTTTGTGCTATGTATTACATTGTGTATGCCTTTGGTGGCTTAGGTCGATTCTGCTTCTCTCATAAGTACTGGTCGTAGAGAGTTTGCAATTTGAGTGGCTTGAGAAAATACTCTATAGAAACCTCTGGTGGCAGTTGCTGTGGACAGCGTTGTTCGAGATTGTGGCGTAGATCGATATATGGATTCTCGCGGTAGTCGGCTAATGGCCGATACCTTGCCCCTATAAACTCCAATGCTACTCTGCTCTGACTTTTGTAATCACGAAGCCTTGAACCGTGCTGCTCGCAGAAGATTCGTAACGTCTCGAATACCTCTTTATCCATACTCCGTAATGCGTCGTTTATGAAGTAATCGCCAGTAAGCCTATAACCTCATTCGTCTTGCGTTATAAGGCCGTGCCGTAGGCACTCTTCCAATAAGGCAGAAACCGTGTTACGAGCCATACCTATGCCATCGGCTATCTCTCGTTTATTTCAGCCTATGGTGTTCGAGCCGTTAATGCAGACACACTTCAGCAACAGCAGAAAGCCTGCTATCTTCGGATCATAGCCTTGCTGAAAAAACTCTCTGTCGAGCATAAAGAAGTTACGCATCCTAAAGTCTGTGTAATAGGTGTTATGGCGAGTGGTCTCATCACTAAAATGGGTGATGATTACCAGTAATTTCGATTCCTCCAAACGGCGAATGCTTCTACGGATGGTTCGCTCATTTATGTTGGTTAGCTTTACCAGCTTCTCTATTGTTACGTGGCTCTCGCCATCTTTGTAATTCGAGCAACTGCGGATGGTGGCTCATACATATGCATCAAGAGGTTTGCTGTTACTCTTTATCTGTATGAGACTTTTGGGTAGGGTAATGTAACTCATCGTTAGCAATGTGGTTAGTGGTGAACAGGATCTCTTGTTTGTGGAGCATACGTCTGAAACGTGATACTCCGTAGTGTTGTTTGGCCTGCTTACGCGTTTCAAAGCAGAGTCCAGTGGACGGGTTGTAGTACATCGTACGAGACTATTATATAGGTAATAGTAAATAAGGTAGGTATTCTATATATAGGACAGTTTTGAGCATAATCCACTATCCTCTGCGGACACTTTTGAGCATCCTACCTACGCTTATCAATCTTCGACTTAATCTCTGGAATCAGCCCTCAAGAACAAGGGGCTATCTGCGGTTTGATGGTGCAAAGATACGAAATCTTATGGGCACAGACAAAAATATCAGGCTGAAATGTTGTATCTTTGAGAAAACGATAAAACTAACTGCTTATGAGCGCAATGTATTATACAATGAATGAGTTTAGGTCTCATTGGCCTTATCTTGAGAAGTATTATGATTCTTGGGTACGCTACTATGAAAAATGGCTAATCCCTGCGTACAAGGTATCAGGTAGAGATACATTTAGTTTCTTGCCAATGTTTAATAAAAATCCGTCATTAGATATTTTCCCTGATGATGTGGTCGTTGCTATAGAGATGCCATATTTAAATGAAGTTCGAGCTCTGTTTTCATCTTACAAGCAGTTCTATCGCACCGATGTGTTACAGGTATTATTACTTGCTCCATTTAATCATCCTTCATTACATCCTGCGGCGGGCAATGATGTCGATTGGTATTCAGTGTCCGAGGAGAGCGATATCGCTTGTTTGCATGAGTTTCTGCGACAGATGGAGATTAAAGGTAAAACATCCAATATGAGGTTATCGATAAGTAACGGCAAGGCAAGCCTAGTTATAGGTAACCATACCCAATGGCTCAATAGATGTATCAAGTCATATGTTGATCGGCACACAAAGTTATATGGGAAGGCTCCCGTTAAGGCTGCATTTCCGATTATGCCGAAAAGAAGACCTTCATTCGAGTCGTATCTTGCATACAACACTTTGCGCTATCTTCGTTCTGTCTTCGAGATCAAAGCGTTCTTACCTCATAGTTTGTGCGAGTTCATCTGTCACTATGTCAATATAGTATTATGCCATTTGTCAGAGGTTGTCAGTGACAATATGGCACATGAAAAGTTGTCGTACAACCAAGTCTATACGATGCTTAATAATAACAAAAAGAGTTATGGAGATACGTGTATCCCTATTCAATATGTAAAAATATAAGATTATGTATTTTTAAATGAGTTGGCTAAAATAAACACATAAAACGCTGTTATTCAAAGTGGTACACATCTTGTTGTAGTAGGGGTAAATTTTTATAAAAATGAAAAAGAAAATTTCTTTTACTCAGACTGCATCAGAGGTATCTGGCATGAAGAGCGCTGCAGAGAGCGAAATCTCTAAGAAAATATGTTTGTTTGTTGAGCTGGATGACATGAAGGGTAACCAGATCGGAGAGGTCACCTTGGAGAGTATCAAGGTAGATGAGGATACCACAGAATGGCAAGGAGCTTTTTGGGCTGTTGTCAGAATGGCGAACTATGCTAATAACATTCCCTCCATTGTGAGAGGTAACGAGGCTAAGTTTGAGGATATGACAAGGGCCGCAGCAGCTAGCTATGCAGACCTTAACGTGTTCTATACACACTATCAGCAAATGGTGGATGAGTTAGTGCTGTCATCCAAGTTTATTGAGGACTGCAATGCCATGAACCTCGATCTACAAGCTGTGGCACAGCACCTTGTATTTGAGGGAGAGCTGATGTACTCCGTTGTCAAGGAATTTGGCCCTAGGTGCTTCTATCGTACGATGATCGAGAAGTTCAACGATCCGATCTATACATTGGAGTAAGACAAACAGAGGGAGGTCTCAACCTCAAGACCTCCCATAATTTTGAAAACATTCTCAATCGACACACGGTACGATTGGAATCGCCCAAAAAAAAATCTTAATATTAAAAAACTTCGGCTACTCGTTAATTCGGGTAGCCCTTTTTGTTTCTGCGAAGGAGCGTATCACAGCAGATGTTTCATCGCCTCGTCGATTTGCGAGTTCTCGAAGGAGTCCAAGTAGATTTGAGTTGTTGAGAGGTCGGAGTGCCCCAACGATTCCGAGATTATGGCGATATTTACGCCCGACCGCTTCAACACCGTAGCGTAGGTATGACGTGCAACGTAGGTGGTTAGTGGTACTCGTAGGCCAATCATCTCACCCAGTACTTTCAGTTCCCGATTAACCTTTCGTAGCACTTTATGTGTGCGGTTGAAAATCTGCTGTGGAGTTATGTGTATGAGCTTGTCAAGGATAGGGAAAATGTAGTCGTCATACGAATGTCCTACACGCGAATATTGCTCGATTACCTCCATTGCCTTTGGCATAAGTCGAAACGATAGCAACTTCTGCGTCTTGTTGCGGGAGTATGAGATCCGACCATTTACAATGTCGCAGTAACGCAGGGTCGCAATATCCGTAAAGTTCATACCTGCCGTATAGTAGGAAAAGAGAAAAAGATCTCGAGCAAAAACTCTATAAGACAGCCTGCTACCTCTCGCCAATTCCAGCTCCGCCAATCGCTGTACATCCTCTTTCGTGATGGCTCTTTTTCGAGTTTTAGCCCATAGGCTACCGACTTGATAGAGGCTAAAAGGATTCTGTTTTGCGTTTATTTTTCCCTCCCTGATGGCTTTGTTATAGATAGCCTTGAATATGGCGAAACGTGTGGCTATGCTGTTGTCGATATTCCCTCGTTGGCGGAGGAATAACTCCAGTCCTTTCAGATAATCTGTATCGATAGCCTCTAATGCGATAGAGGAGGGTTTGTATCGACTTATAAGGTGTAGGGCATATTTGTGCTTTGTGGCAGAGTTTATCTTGCCAAGAGCCTCCAATCGGTGTATCTGCTCAAGAAACCCATCTTCGACAGTTATACGACCATCGTTTGCCTTACGCTCAAGCAGTGTTTCGAATGTTACAGGAATATCCAAAGCCTCCAATCTCCATATCTTCTTCTCATAGCCTCGAATCTGCTCATTTAGGCGAAACTGCAAATCGTCTCTATTCGGACAGTCGAGAGTAATTTGTTGTGCCATATCATCCCAAAATCGGGGATTTATAGCAACGCCCGTTGAGACCTTTTTTCTGCGCCCTTCGTGATAAAATTGGAGATAGAGAGGTGCTTCTCCCTGCTTGTTTGCCTTGTCGGCTCTGCAAATAATCTTATAGTTCATTGTGTGTTAAGATTATGCAGTAGAATATATCTTGTGCCTCGTCCTAAAAAGGGGGACAAAAAAGGGGGACAAAACCCCCATTTTCACCCCGAAAAAGGCTTTGAGACCATTGATTTTGGAGCATAAAAAAGATGGCTACTTGAGTAACCATCTGATTTCCAGAGCTGAATCCGAGACTTGAACTCGGGACCCCTTCATTACGAGTGAAGTGCTCTACCACTGAGCTAATTCAGCCTGAGGCCATCCTGTGCGGCCGTTATCGAGTGCAAATATCGTAATTTTTTTGAAAGATACGCTACATTGCCCTGAAAAAGTAATATTTTTTTAAACACAAAGCCCGGGCATAAAGCTCGGGCTCGGTGTCAGATATTTGTCTTACCTTGTATTAGCGTGTAGCAGGTGCTGCGGGCAGACCGGGCTTGGTGGGGATACGACCCTCATCCATAGCGGCGCTCAATGCAATCCATGCAGCGATAACTGCGTCAACCTTCAGATCCTCCAGCGACAGACGCTCGTAGGTATCCATCACGGTGTGGTATGTGCGACCATACTCCAACTCATCCTGGATGAACTGGTATGCGGGCAGACCCAAGCCATTGAATACTACATGGTCGGTGCTGCCTGTGCGGCGCAATGAGAGGGTCTTGAAGCCGATAGTCTCGATGTGCTTCTTCCAAGCCTCGAAGAAGGGAACAGCCTGATCGTTCTCCTCGAGGTAGATACCACGGAAGCGACCTGAACCGTTATCCATATTCAGATAGAGTGCGAAGTTGTCATAGCCAGCGAGCTTCTTGCCCTTCGCTGAGTCGTAGAGGTTGATGTTTGCGTAGCCGCGTGAGCCGTAGAGACCCTGCTCCTCGCCGCCCCACAATGCAAGGCGGATAGTACGCTTGGGCTGGATGCCGAGCGACTTGATGATACGCATAGCCTCCATCATTACGATACAACCTGATGCGTTGTCAGCACCACCTGTACCACCATGCCATGAGTCGAAGTGAGCACCGATCAGCACGACCTCGTTCTTGAGCTTGGGGTCGGTACCGGGAATCTCGGCGATCACGTTGTTGATACGCTGGTTGTTGGTAAATGTGTTCTTGATGTTGAGCTCCATCTCAACCTTCTCGCCCTTGGCAATCATACGAGCCATGCGGCCGTGGTCCTCGATGGGAAGCATAACCTCACAGATAGGCTCGGGATCGCCCACCTTATATGATACACCGCGTGAGGGAGCAACGTTGAATGTACCGCCACCGCTGATGATAGCTGCAGGCTTCTCCTCCTTGAGCATATTGGTGATTGCGGTCTGCAACTCGCGTGATGCCATAGATGCTGCGCGGCTGATAGAGGGGATGCGGCTGTTTGATGTGGGACGGGGATCCTGTGCCAGAACCTCCAGCTCCTCCTCGGTAAAGCGTGTTGCCAGGGGGTTGAAGTTCATCTGG
>JAFOXS010000076.1 GCA_017391665.1 Alistipes sp.
AAGCTTAATAGATGAAAGATATATTACATTATTTTATTACAAACTGTAATCATTCCACCCTATTGTGTTATTTATTTCACCTTTTTATCCTGATGTATATTATGGTTTATTAGTAAAAATGGGGTATAAAATAAGAATGCCTAACTTCTGAGAGGGTATATCGGCTACAAATAATGACAGTTTTAAAGATGCACATGCATTATTCATACATATATTTATATATAAATTAGGTCGCCGCCCCATAAAGATATTATCAATTTTTCCATATTTATATACATATATGGTAACTACATAGACAAAGCTATGAATATTGATTGGGCAAAAAGAAAATCCTTGCCGTAGAAAAACAAATCCCGCAAAACGCGGGATTTATCACGATTATAATTTGTAATTCATTTTACGACATTATCGGCGACGCAGCAGCACATGTTCAAGCAGAACTACCGTAACGACACCCATCACAAAGCCATTGCCAAGAATAGGACGAACAAGAGCAGGGACAACATCCATAGGAACCGCACCAAAGAGCATAGCCACCATGATAGGCAGGCCTACAATCAGTGCATCGTCGAACGAGAGAACTGATTTTGTTGAGACCAGCATATTAAATGCTGCCGCAAGCTGCGTACCCATAAGGTAGAGCAGAATAACACCTATTACCGTGTTGGGAATAGCCGACAAAACAGCTATAAGCGACGGAATAAAGGCACATACGATCAGAGCCACACCCGCGGGAACAATCGCGTAGCGCGAGGCACATGACGACGAGGCGATAACACCCGGCGACATCGAATAGTTTACGGGGCCGATAACTCCCATACCGCCTGCAACGACATTCATAATACCAGTTATGGCAACGCCACGACCGCAACGGCGATCAGTATCAGGCGTAGAGAGCATACCTCCCAGCGCCTGAATGGAGCCTACATCATTGATAAGTAGGGCCACATAGCACAACAAGAAGGCAATTATCATGCTGCCATCAAACTCAAGACGTGGGATCAGCAATGATCCTTCAGACTCAGTATAGCGAGACATCACCTCACCAAAGCCACCATAAATCGCATAATATATCACGCAGCCCACAAAGAGCGAGATCGGAATCAGCACCGACTTGAGTACACCACGCAAACGATACGACACAAAAGCCATAGCGGGTACACCTATAATAGTAAACCACAAGCCAAAGACATGGCGTGCCGCCTCGGCCTCGGGGAAGATCAGATTCTTAATCGTAGGAGCAAGCGTAATGGCAATCAAAAGCAAGATCACTATCACGATACGCGGCGTAAAGATTCGCTGCAGATGCGACAACACACGCGCGGCGGCTAGAGCCGTAACCACCACACCACCAACCATAACTGCGGTATAAATCTTATTGGTATTTACCTCAGCACCCTGCGATGCAAGAGCCGTGATTATACCCACAAGCAACACTGCGGCCGGCCCCACTACAATAGGCATACGATGCCCCCACAGAGCCTGTATAATAGTTGCTGCACCCACCAGCGCAAAGACTTTCTGGGCGTATAGTACTCGCTCGGCCGGCGAACCAACCGCGATAAAGAGTGACGTGACGACAACGGCCACTGCCAGCACGAACCACTGCATGCTGTAAAGAAACAACTGTCCGATGGGCGGACGAGAGTCTAAGCCATATTTTAAATTCATATAAGTATCTGCTTTACTGCAAGCAAAGATACACGTTCAAAGAGATAATCACAAAAAAAGTCCGCAAAAAAGCGGACTTTTATATAAAGTGTAGCAGAAATCCTACTTCGCAAGCAGACGCTTTACCTCCTCGGGGTTATCTGTTGTGATGAAATCAACCTTCTGATCTATACACCACTGAATACGCTCTGTGTCGTTTACAGTCCATACATTTACGGTCAGACCCAGTGCCTGGCTCTGCTTGATCCACTCGGGATGCTGCTGCATAACACCAATATTGTAGTCGATGCCCGTGTAACCCAAATCCTTGCAATACTCGGGAGTGAGTGTACCATTCAGGTATGCCACCTTGATACCCTTGGGACCATACTTTACCAACTCGTCGCACACATGCTGACGGAAAGCGATATACTCTACGTCGTTGACCAACTTATGCTTCTTGACCATTGCCAAGATATTCTTCACAACACGAGTCTCGCGTGAGGGAGTATTGTGATCCTTGATCTCGATAATGAGCTTTGTACGTGTATTCTTCTTGGCCTGAACAAGATACTCCTCCAAAGTAGGCAACACCTCACCATTCTCCAATGCCTGAGCACGCAGAGTAGCAAAATCGGTCTGCTGAACATTATACTTAACATGCATAGGGCCATGCACAACAACCAGCACGCCATCAGAGGTCTCGTTGATATCGCACTCCGAACCAAAAGCTCCGAAATCCTGTGCATTCTGCAGTGCCGAGAGTGAGTTACGCACCGAGTTCTTCGTAGCATGGAATCCACGGTGGGCAATAATCTGTGTTGTCTGTGCAAAAAGTGCCGTAGAGGCACATAGGCAAAGCGCCAGGGTCAATAATTTCTTCATTACTCGTTATTTTAGATTGTTCATAAATATCAAAATAGTCAAACAAAGATATACATTTATTTACAATTTTCTTCTCAACGCACCCAATATTATAAAATATGGGGCACATTTTCTCCACGATGATGATGAAAACATTTTTTTTCTTAACTTTGTAGGTGCGCATCATTTTTGCGCTCAAAACAACCTAGTATAATAACAGAAAAAGAATATGAGCAAATATTCATTACCACAGGATGGCGGTCTTCGTCGGGAGGGAACCCCGAAGGATATCATCCATCGTTTTGAGAAGATCCCCACATCGATCTTCGAGATCGAGAGCGATGGCGTTGAATACATCGTATCGCAGATCATCAAAGCCATCACCAAACACGAGGCCAAGAACAGCAAGCGACTCTTCGCACTTGGTCTTACCACCGGCCGTACTCCCTTAGGTGTGTATCACGAATTGGTACGTCGCCACAAGAGCGGCGAGGTATCCTTCAAAAACGTGGAGGTATATAGCCTCGATGAGTTCTACCCCATCAAGGCCACCGAGCAGCAGAGCCGAAACTTCCGAATTCATGACGAATTCATCTCTCAGGTGGATATCCTGCCCGAGAATATACACATTATAGATGGTTCGACCCCCGTCGAGCATATTTCTGAGTACTGCATCAAGTATGATCGCATGGCACGCAACATCGATCTGCTGGTTATCGGTATGGGAGAGCATGGACAGATCGGATTCAACGAGCCCGGATCCTACGCCAAATCCATCACCCGCATGGTGCAGCTCTCATACCAGTCTCGCAAGGCTCAGGCCGGTCTTTTCTACGGTGTGGAGCACACTCCAAAGATGGCTATTACGATGGGTATCAGCACCGTGATGAGCGCCCGCCACATCATCCTTATGGCATGGGGCGAGGATAAGGCCGATGTCGTAGGCAAAGTTGTCGAAGGCGAGGCAACACGTCTTATTCCCGCATCACTTCTGCAGAACCATCCCTCGATCGAAGCCGTCGTAGATGACCCCGCAGCCGATATGCTCACCGTTAAGAAGAGTCCGTGGCTTGTAGGCCCCTGCGAATGGACACCTCGCATGGTGCGCAAGGCGGTAGTATGGCTTTGCGAAACGGTCAAGAAGCCAATCCTCAAGCTCACATATCAGGATTATATCGAAAATTCTCTGGGCGAGATGCTTGAGGCGGTACAGAAGAGCTATCACGCTATAAATATTGAGGTATTCAACGACCTGCAGCACACCATCACAGGTTGGCCCGGAGGAAAACCCAACGCCGACGACACTACACGACCTGTGCCGTCGCAGCCCTACCCCAAGCGTGTGATTATATTCTCTCCCCATCCCGATGACGATGTGATCTCTATGGGAGGAACATTTATCCGCCTGGTTGAGCAGGGACATGATGTGCATGTTGCATATGAGACATCGGGCAACGTAGCCGTACACGATGACGTTGTAATCCAGGATCTTGACACAGCCCGTGAGCTTGGTCTGGGTGATCGCGTTGAGGAGATTCGACAGGTTATCGCAACAAAGAAGAAGGGAGAGCCTGAGCCTAGAGCATTACTTGATATCAAGGGTGCAATACGTCGTGCCGAAGCTCGTGCCGCTGTGCGCTCGTTTGGACTTAACCCCGATACTAATGCCCACTTCCTTAACCTGCCATTCTACGAGACGGGCGGTATCAAAAAGGGACAACGCACAGATAAGGATATAGAGATTATCACAAACCTCTTGCAGCAGGTTAAGCCGCATCAGATCTACCTGGCGGGTGATCTGGCCGATCCGCACGGCACACACCGCGTATGTACGGAGGCTGTTCTGGAGGCTCTGCATCGTCTCAAGGATGCTGGCGAGGAGTGGCTTTCGGAGTGTGTAATATGGCTCTACCGAGGCGCATGGATGGAGTGGGAGATCGGCATGGTCGATATGGCTGTACCTTTGAGTCCCGACGAACTTATCAAGAAGCGCCATGCTATCTACCGTCACCTCTCGCAGAAGGATATCGTTCCATTCCCGGGAGATGACAGCCGCGAATTCTGGCAGCGTGCCGAGGAGCGCACACAAAACACAGCACGACTGTACGACCTGCTGGGTATGGCGGAGTATCAGGCAATTGAAGTATTTGTTAAAATGAAAATATAATTATGAGACTGATTATCGAAAATACAGCAGCTGATGCTGGTCGTTGGGCAGCGCACTATGTTGCCGATCAGATTAATGCAAAGACAAGCAGCGAGCCCTTCGTATTGGGATTACCCACAGGTTCCACACCCCTTGGCATGTATGCCGAGCTGATCAACCTCTGCAAGCAGGGGAAGGTGTCATTTCAGAATGTCGTGACATTCAACATGGACGAATATGTAGGACTTCCGGAGGAGCACCCCGAGAGTTACCACTCATTTATGTGGAATAACTTCTTCTCACACGTAGATATCAAGCCCGAGAATGTAAATATCCTTAACGGCAATGCCGAGGATCTTACGGCCGAGTGCGAGGCTTACGAGCGCAAAATCGAGGCTGCAGGCGGCATCGACCTCTTTATCGGCGGTGTTGGCGAGGATGGACACCTGGCATTCAACGAGCCCTACTCATCGCTCAACTCACGCACACGAGTAAAGACACTGACCGAGGACACGATTATCGTCAATTCGCGTTTCTTTGACAACGACATCAATAAGGTTCCGAAGCTGGCGCTCACAGTAGGAGTAGGCACCGTATGCTCAGCAAAGCAGGTGCTGGTACTGGCTCTGGGACACAAGAAGGCTCGTGCCGTACAGCAGTGCGTCGAGGGTGCGGTATCGCACGCATGGACTATCACTGCGCTGCAGATGCACCCTAAGGGTATTATGGTATGCGACGAGGGTGCTGTTGGCGAACTCAAAGTGAATACCTACCGCTACTTCAAGGATATCGAAAAAGATAATTTATAATTCAAATTATGGCTAACACTCCCACACCCCACATCGGAGCCATCGAGGGCGAGATTGCCGAGAAGGTGATCATGGCCGGTGACCCGTTACGCGCTAAATTTATGGCCGAGACATTCCTTGAGAACCCCGTACAGTATAACTCTGTGCGTGGCATGCTGGGCTACACGGGCACATACAAAGGCAAGCGAGTATCAGTTCAGGGTCACGGCATGGGCATTCCATCTATAGGCATCTACACCTATGAGCTGTACAATTTCTACGGCGTAAAGAGCATCATCCGCACAGGCTCGGCCGGAGCTTACCACCCCGACCTTCAGCTCGGCGATGTGATGATTGCCATCGGAGCATGTACCGACTCGAACTACGGAGCGCAGTACAACCTGCCGGGGACATTCTCTCCTACGGCAGATTTTGCGCTGGCACGCGCCGCAGTGGAGAAGGCCGAGCAGATGGGAATCCGTTACCGCGTTGGTAATATTCTCTCGAGCGACGTATTCTATGGCGACGATTCAGAGCGCTGGAAGGAGTGGCAGAAGATGGGTGTTATGGGCGTCGAGATGGAGGCTGCAGCACTCTATATGAACGCAGCACGCAGCGGTAACAAAGCACTGTGCATCTGCACCGTATCCGACTCTCTCGTTACGGGCGAGGCGTGCTCGGCCGAGCAGCGTCAGACATCATTTACGAACATGATGGAGATAGCCTTCGACATTATTTAGCACAAAAAAACCGTTTAAATAGAGGCGGACCTTTCGAGTCCGCCTTTTTTATTTGCCTGAAAATTGCTATCTTTACAAAAACTGATTTTCAGATGAAAAATATTGTAGTCATAGGCAGCAGCAATACCGACATGGTTGTCAAGACATCGCACCTGCCCACAGGAGGTGAGACTGTTCTGGGAGGCGATTTCTTCATGAACGCCGGAGGCAAGGGGGCCAATCAA
>JAFOXS010000017.1 GCA_017391665.1 Alistipes sp.
AGATATTCTGCATAACCAAAGCGGAACATAGGCTATGGTATTCGTTTCAAAACTAACTTTTCGATCAGCATCTCCGCCGCGAGCAGGGCTATGGCCATGAGCAGCAGAGCTACAAACTGTTCGTGATATATCGTGAGGTCCGTCACCTCGACCTCGCTCTTTTCCAAGGTGTTGATCTCGTCGTAGATCTCCTTGAGCTTCTGGCGATCCGTGGCACGGAAATAACGGCCACCCGTCTGCTCGGCAATAGCCTGCAGGGTCTCTTCGTCAATCTCTACATCCATCATCTGGAAGGTCATATTGCCAAACATATCCACAGCCGGATAGGGAGCCTTGCCGCGTGTACCCACACCAATGGTATAGACCTTGACACCCATATCGGCAGCAATGCCTGCGGCCATCAGGGGTGCTATCTCGCCACGGTTGTTAACGCCGTCCGTTAGAAGGATGATAACCTTGCTCTTAGCCTCGCTCTCGCGCAAGCGGTTAAGTGCAGTGGCAAGGCCGTTGCCGATGGCTGTGCCATCCTCGATAATGCCGCTCTGAAGGCGTGCCAGAAGGGTCTGCAACGTACCCTTATCGGTGGTAAGCGGGCTCTGCGTGTATGTCTCACCGGCAAAGACGGCCAGACCTATGCGGTCGCCATAGCGGTCGGCGATAAACTCGCCTGCCACCTCCTTGGCCGCCGTGAGACGGTCGGGCGAGAAGTCGCGCGCAAGCATCGAAGATGATATATCCATAGCCAGCATGATGTCGATACCCTCGGCATTGGTGCGGCTCTGATCCTCAACAGTCTGCGGACGTGCCAGCGCCACAATCATCAGCGTGAGCGCCGCAAGGCGCAGCACGAAGGGGACGTGACGCAACCAGTAGCGCAGGGTGCGGGGCACATTGCGAGCCGCCGCAACCGATGAGAAGCGGATGGCCGCACCGCCCTGCAGAGTGCGGTAGATGTAGTAGGCTATAATTGGCAGCAGAAGTGCCAACAGCCACAACAGATATGGATTTGCAAATCTCATTTATTATTTAAGTGCTTACATACCTTTTACATCAACAATTAAGCAATATTGCTCATCTCGGCATACCTTGCGGACTTTGTCCGCATTTACAAATCTGACCCACCCCCAACCCCCGCCTCAGGCAGGGGCTTTGGTCGTCGCAAGCGACTCCTCAAAGGTACAACCTACAGTTGTGTAAAGTTGTATATAATTATCTTTTTCTTTACCAATTCTTTTTGCCTCGAATAACGACACCCTTGGCCTTCTCGTCCAGCTTCTCCTGCGTCTTGTCCTCCTGCGCCTGGATGGCGTTAAGCAGCTGCTGTTGCTGCTCCTGATTCATGCCACTACGCGGGGGCTGCTGCCCATTGTCGGGCTTGCCATCACCATCCTTATCATCGTTGCCATTGCCCTTATTGGGGTCCTGGTTGGGATTCTGATTGGGATCCTGGTTCTGGTCGCCATTGTTATTATTGTCGTTATTATTTTTATCGTTCTGATCCTGGTTCTGGTCGTTCTGATTCTGATCATTCTGACCGCCGCCACCATTCTGATTCTGATCCTGATTTTGGTCCTGATTTTGATCGTTGTTCTGGTTCTGATCCTGATTTTGATTCTGGTTCTGCTCGAGCAACTTCTTGGTATAGGCGTAGTTATACTTGGCCTCCATATCGTCGGGGTTCAGTATGAGCGACGAGCGGAAACTCTGCAATGCCTCCTGCAGCTTCTGCTGTGCAAACTGAGCGTTACCCAAATTAAAATATGCCTCGGCACGATCCTGGGCCGACTGCAACGAATCGACAACAACCATCTTCAGCGCCTCCTCGGCCTCGGCATAGCGCTCGGTGCGGAACATAGCGCCCGCCAGATCGTAGCGCGCCTCAAACGATGTGCTGTCGTGCTTCAGCGCCTCGGTGTAGGAGTCGGCACTGCGCTCGTAGCGCTCCTTGGCAAAGTGGCGGTTACCCTGACGCACCAGTCCGCGCTCGGGCATACGCTGTGCCACGGCATCGAGCGTAAAGCTCAACGCCACACAAAGCAACAGGATATGTAGTAATCTCTTCTTCATATTATTCCTCCTCCTGAGCTATCTCCTCAACGGGTTTTGTGGCATCGACAAACTCCCACGCAGCACGCATAGCAGCCTCCGCCTCACTGCTCTCGGGCATAGCCTTGGCGAACTTCACAAGATCGGCCTCACGCAGTATCATCGCGAGATCCATCGACTGCTTCTGCTGCAGCTCCACACCTCGCATCGACTCGATAATCTCGTCCGAGGTCATCTCCATAGCGCCCACATCGAATCGGCGCACGATGTAGGTACGCAGAATGTCGGTAAGGGTCGAGTAGTAGAGTTTATGCTTGCCATCGGCACATAGGTTCAGTACACGCAGACGCTCCAGCGCAGCAAAGGCCTCCTCGTGCGGTGGCAGGGGTGGTGCGGGCTTGAAGATAGTGTCGAAGCTCTTGCCATAGTGCGCAAGGATGCGCTTGGCGGCATAGAGCAGGGCAAGGAGCAAAAGTATGCCTACGATGCTCCACGCAATGTAGCCCGTAATCTCACCCAGCTTGAAGGGCAGGGTCTTCTGCGGTTTGATATCGAACAGGCCGTGCGACGTAGAGTCGATCTGGAATGTGTTTACCATCAACTCCAGCGTGTCGGGGGCATAGATTGTATCGATAATATTCTTGTCGGCATACATCACCTGCGGACGGATGTGGTGCCATCCCTCCTGAAATGCAGCCAGAAGGTAACTCTTGCGGATCTTCAGACGGCGGCCATCACGCTCAAGGGTGTCCACTGCGGGATCCTCGATAAGGGCAAACTCCTGACCACCTGCGGCGGCGAAGTTGGGGAAGATGACGGTCTGCACCAGATCCTTCTCCACCACGATAGAGTAGGTGAAGCGGTCGCCAATACCGATGGAGTCGGGCTCGAAACTACCGCTCACACGCGGGGCATTGCTCGGCAGTGCCGCCCCCGAGGTCTGCGCCGAGACCACGAACGAGAGCCCCACCACAAACAACACGGCAAGCGAGAACCACAATCGGATGTATTTCGTATTAAATTTAGTATTCATGCTCTTCAACCTATCTCTGCTTAAAGAGTTTTCTAACAACTTATCGCTGCTTAAATAGTTTAATGAGTTCCACCACATAGTCGCCATCGGTCGAGATGGTGGCCGTATCGATGCGTCCCTTACGCAACATCTCCACCGTCTGACGCTCTCGCTCGCGCCACTGCTCGGCATAGTGCTCGCGCACGCGACGTGACGAGGTATCGACCCACACCTTTTTGTCGGTCTCGGCATCCTGCAGCTCCACGATACCTACGTCGGGCAACTCCGCCTCCCTTCGATCCACAACACGGATACCCACAAGGTCGTGCTTCGAGCCGGCAATCTTCAGCGCATCCTCCAACTGCGCCTGCTCGCTCTTGGGCGAGAGGAAATCCGAGAGGATGAAGGTTGTGCAACGCTTCTTGTTGACGTTGGTGAGAAAGCGTACGGCCTCCGAGATAGATGTGCGGCGCGACTCAGGTTCGAACTTGATTAACTCGCGGATAATCATCAGGATATGGCTCCTGCCCTTGGCCGCAGGGATAAACTTCTCGATGCGGTCGGAGAAGAATATGCAGCCCACCTTATCGTTGTTCTGCGCTGCCGAGAAGGCCAGAACGGCCGCAATCTCGGTGATCAGGTTCTTCTTCGTGCGCTCCGTGGAGCCAAACAGACGCGAGCCACTGACATCGATCAGAAGCATCATCGTCAGCTCGCGCTCCTCCTCGTAGATCTTGATGTGGGGCTTCGACGAGCGTGCCGTAACGTTCCAGTCGATATCGCGCACGTCGTCACCGGCACGGTACTCGCGCACCTCGCTGAATGACATACCACGTCCGCGGAAGGCTGTGTGATACTTTCCGGCAAAGATCTCGTTCGACAGTCCGCGCGTCTTGATCTCTATCTTGCGGACTCGGCGGAGAATATCGTTCTCGCTCTGCTGCATTAGGGCACTACTACGTTATTCAAAATCTCGGTGATGATGTGCTCCGTTGTGATGTTCTCGGCCTCGGCCTCGTACGTCAGACCAATGCGGTGACGCAACACGTCGTGACACACGGCACGCACATCCTCGGGGATGACGTAACCACGACGACGGATGAAGGCGTAGGCACGAGCCGCCTTGGCAAGTGAGATGCTGGCACGGGGCGAACCACCGTAGGCGATCAGCGGCTGCAGCTTCTCCAGAGAGTACTCCTTGGGCTCGCGTGTGGCGAAGATGATGTCGATGATATACTTCTCGATCTTCTCGTCCATATATACATCCTCGACAACCTTGCGCGCCTTGACGATATCCTCGGGCGTGATGACCTTGGCGGGCTGGGGCATACCCTTACCCGAGAGGTTCATACGCACAATCTCGCGCTCCTCCTGCTTCTTGGGGTATGAGATCTTCGCCTTGAGCATGAAACGGTCAACCTGCGCCTCGGGCAGGGGATATGTACCCTCCT